>NZ_JBHTLK010000216.1:0-11631 GCF_042678885.1 Saccharothrix hoggarensis | reverse complement strand
AGGTGTTGCGCGACCTCGCCGAGGCGACGGCGTTGGCGGCCCGTCGCGTCACCGTGCCCGCGCTGGTCGGCGTCGTGGACGACACGAGCGTGCGGGCGTTGCTGTCGCTGCCGCCGCAGGCCGCGCTGGACGGCGTGCTGCGCCGGCTCGCGCGGGAGGTGCACCGGCGGGCGGCGGCGACGCAGCACGCGCTGCCCGTGGTGGTGGCGGTGGGGACGACGGTGACGGCGCTGCCGGACGTGCGGCGGTCGTTGGGCGAGGCGGCGCACGTGGCCGGCGCGGCGCTGCGGTCGCCCGGAACGGGGCTGTACCACCGGCTGGACGACGTGCGGCTGCGCGGGCTGCTGCACCTGCTGCGCGACGACGAGCGGGTGCTGGCGTTCGCGGACCGGGAGCTGGGGCCGCTGCTGGCGCGGGACGGCAACCAGGGCAGCCGGCTGGTGGAGCTGCTGCGGTGCTTCTGCGAGCACGGCGGCAACAAGTCCGCCGCGGCGGCGGCCGCGCACCTCTCGCGAACCGCGTACTACCAGCAGTTGAGCCGGATCGAGCAGGTGCTCGGGGTGTCCTTGGAGGACCCGGAGTCGGTGCTCTCGCTGTACGTGGCGCTGCTCGTGCAGGAGATGGGCGAGCGGGACCCTCAGCTGCCCCGCCCGCCCACTCCGGCGACCTAGTCGATCAGCCCAGCGCCGGCAGCTGGCCCAGACCCGGCAGGGTCGGAGCGCCCGGCAGGGTGGGAGCACCGGGCAGGGCGGGGGCGCCCGGCAGGGACGGCACGCCCGGCACCTGCGGGGCGGGCGTCAGGCTGCGGGCCTTGGCCGCGAGGACGTCGCCCAGCATGGGCAGCCCCGGCTTGGCCGGCGCCTTCAGCGCGGCGGGCGCGGCGACCTCCGGCGCCTCGACCACGGGTGCGGCGACCGGCATCGGGGCGGGCAGCTTCACGGCCTGGCCCTCGACGATTTCGGTGACGGGCTTGGCGGACTCGACACCCACCTCGGGCGCGTGGCCGATCGTGCCGTCCACGATGTCGGTGGGCGCTTCCACGGCGTTCGCGGCGGACGCGAGCAGCGGCGAGGCGCCGACGGCGAGCAGGGCGGCGGCACGCAGAAGTCCGCGCGTGCGGTTTCCGGACACGGTTTTCCTAACCTGGTTGGGGACCTGCAAGTGACCCCTATGGCATCGGCCCGAACCACACCTTCCCTGAGCCGCTCGATCAGGTGACTGACTCTCCGTGCGGCCGCCCCACTCGATCGAGTACGACCGCCGCACCACCGAGTGATCGAACCGGTGACCCGTCGCGAGGCCGTGTCGTGGGAGACGCGACACGGACCCGCGACGGTTCCGATCCCCCGGTGGCTAGGGGTTCGTGACGCCCAGCGTGTAGCCGCCGGACCCGCTGTAGGCGTGGACGCGGTAGCGGTAGTAGCCGGGCGTGCCGTTGTAGTTGACGGTCTCGTTCGCGCCGGGGCTGTCGCCCTTGGCCACGACGGCCCAGGCGCTGCCGTTCCACTTCTGGAGGTAGAGGTCGAAGTCGGCGCCGCTCGGCCCGACCAGGCAGCCGACGTGCGCGCCGGACACCGTGGACTGGTAGTAGCTGTTGTTCGGCTGGTACGCCTGCCCGCCCGCGGCCAGCGAACCGGTGTGCGTGGTCTCGGAGCCCTGGCAGCCGGTCGGCGGGTTCGGGTCGCCGCCGCCGGACGTGACCAGGGTGAGGCCGTAGGTCTGCAGGATCTCGTTGACCGGCTGGAAGTACGTGGTGCCGCCGGTGCGGCAGTTGCCCGACCCGCCGGACGTCACGCCCTGGGCCTGCGTGCCGGCGAGCAGGGAGCCGCCCGAGTCGCCGGGCTCCGCGCACACCGTGGTCTGGATGAGGCCGCTGACGGTGCCCTGCGGGTAGCTGACCGACGAGTTGCGGGCCTGGATCGTGCCGCAGTGCCAGCCGGTGGTGGAGCCGGAGCGGCACACCGCCGCACCGACGGGCGCGTCCTGCGAGCCCGAGACGGCCACCGTGCCGCCGGAGTAGTTGTTGACCAGCCCGCGCGGGGTGTTGCCCGCCGCGACCTGCACCCACGCGTAGTCGTTGCCGGGGAAGCTGGAGCCGCGGAACGTGCCGCTCGGGTTCGAGGTGGACGCGCCGGTCGCGCCGCAGTGCCCGGCGGTGACGAACCCGCCGGTCACGGAGAAGCCGACCGAGCAGCGCGTGCCGCTGCCGATGGTGTACGCGTTGCCGCCGATCACGTCGATCAGCGGTCGGGGCGACTCGGTGGTGGCGACGTACCGCACGGCCGCGGCGGCGACGCCGGACGACGCGACGAACGCGCGTGCGGCGGCGGGCTCGCCGGGCTGTGCTTGACCACCACGGTGTTGGTGGGCAGGTCGACGTACCAGCCGGGGACGGACCGGGGCGCCTTGGTCGCGTTGGCGTCCAAGGCGGACTTCACCGCGTCGAGGTCGGCCTCGCTGCGCTGGACGAGCTTCACCCGCACCCCGCGGTCCACATCGGACGGACGGGTGACGCCGACGGTGAGCGTGCCGGAGGAGTCGATCCAGGCGCCGCCGAACCGGGTGTCGAGCCGCTTGCGCAAGCCGTGCGCGGTGGCGGCGGCGCGTTCGTCGGACGCCAAGCGGGCGCGCGCCTGGTCGGCGTCCAGCCCGAGGTCTCGTTGGATGGCGGCCAGGACCTCCGCGCCCTGGTCGGCCGGCGCGGCCTGGGCGGTCGGGGACAGGGTCCCGGCCGCGACGAGGGCCGCGGCGAGCGCCAACGGTCTCCACAGAGCCGGTTTCCACGGTGCTGACATGGGGTTCTCCTCGAAGGAGGCAGGGATGCCCCGTGAAAGTAGGTCCGCCGGCCCGGTCGCGGTAATACCGGTTGGGTCATAAGAACCAGTGATGGCCACCGCGCTGCGGGGCAACCGGGTGCGGATCGGCGACAACCGCGGCGGGGTCAACGGCTGGACCGGCCGGGACCGGGTGTTCGGGCTGTGCGTGGAGGTCGAGGGCGTGCGGCGGCCGAACGTCGCCGGCAAACCGCGCGGTCCGGCCGACGCGTGAGCCCCGGTGGTCAGACCGCGGCGTGGTGCGGCACGGTGCCGTACTCGGGGTGCGCCGGCAGCCAGGCCGCGTAGCGCGGGTTGCGCTCGGCGGTCTCCCGGTAGGCCTCGGCGGCGTACCGCAGCACCTGCGGGCCGAACGCGGCGGCCGGTCCCTCCGGGTTCCAGCCGATCAGGTGCCGCCACCGCAGCGGCGCGCCCGCCAGCGGCATCGCGACCAGGCCCGGCGTGCGGCGGAACGTGGGCTGGCACAGCGCCACCGCGTCGCCGGACGCGGCCAGGTCGATGCAGCTGTTGATGTCGACCTCGTACATGGTGCGCGGGGTGAAGCCGGCTCGGCTGCACGCGGCCACGAAGCAGTCGCCGAAGCAGCCGTCGCCGGGCGTCACCGCCCACTGCGCGTCGTGCAGCGCACCCAGCTCCACCTCGTCGAGCAGCGTGAACGGGTGGTCTTCGGGCAGCAGCACGAACACCGGGTCGACCGCGATCACGTTCCAGGTCAGCCCGTGCTCGGACGGCGGCGGCGCGTCGCCGCACACGCCGACGAGCACGTAGTCGAGCCGGCCCGCGGCGACCATGGCGGACAGCTCGGTGCCGGACCAGGACACCTGGGTGGAGACGTGCGCGCCGGGGTGCGCCTCGGTCAGCCGGTGCACGAGCCCGCCGAGCATCGGCCCGTTGACGGCGCCGACGCGGTACCGGTCGCCGGGCACGTTGTCGTCCGCCAGGCGCAGGGCGTCCTCCTGCAGGCGGGAGAACGCGGGCAGCAGCACGCGGGCCCGTTCCAGCACGAGTTCGCCCAGCGCGGTGGCGCGGGCGCCCTTGTGGTCGCGCTCGAACAGCTTGCCGCCGAGCAGCGCTTCGATCCGGTGCAGCTGGGCCGTGAGGGCGGGTTGCGCCAGGCCTAAGAGGGAGGACGCCTTCGACAGGCTGCCCGCGTCCGCGATCGCGCAGACGACCCGCAGGTGCCGCAGTTCGAGCTTCATCCGACCGACGGTAGGACACCGTTCCCGACCAGTCGACAGTTCGCCGGACATCACCCGGAAGCGTCGCGTTCCACCGCGCTTCTCCGGCCCGTCACCGCTACGCACGGTCAGGAAGGTCGACCACTCTTCGTGAGAACCTCGCGTGAGCGCGCCGGCGGCGGTCGCACGTCGCCGCACTGTGGCAGGCCTGCGCATCCCTCGGCCGGCAATCGACAGAGTGTTCCCTGATCATGGCAAGCGTGGACACTTTGCCACTGCCCAACGCGCGCGGGCCGACCGGAGGATGCCGGGATGGAAATCGCGCCGAAGCGCCCGCAGCTAGGGTGTTTCACGAGCGTAACAGGGAAGTGACCGATGGCCCTTGACTCCGCAACCCAGGTCACAGCCGACCCCGACGGCCGCGTCGAACTGCGGGACCACACCGCGATCGCGGACAGCCCGCACTACAACCGGGACCTCGCGCCGGTGCCGTTGGAGGAGCGCACCTGGTCCACGTACAACTTCTTCGCGCTGTGGATGGGCATGGCGCACAACATCCCCAGCTACACGCTCGCCGCGTCCCTGGTGGCGCTGGGGATGGACTGGGTGCAGGCGTTCCTGACCATCACGCTCGGCAACCTGATCGTGCTCGTCCCGATGCTGCTCAACAGCCACGCGGGCACGAAGTACGGCATCCCGTTCCCGGTGTTCGCGCGGGCGTTCTACGGCATCCGGGGCGCGAACCTGGTGGCGTTGCTGAGGGCGTTCATCGCGTGCGCGTGGTTCGGCATCCAGACGTGGGTGGGCGGCAAGGCGCTGCACGTGATCGTGGGTCGGCTGGCGGGCGACGGGTGGGTCGACGCGCCGGTCGTGCTGGGGCAGGTCTGGACGCTCTGGCTGTGCTTCCTGGCGTTCTGGGTGGTGCAGATGCTGATCATCTGGCGCGGGATGGAGGCGATCCGCCGGTTCGAGAACTGGACCGCGCCGCTGGTCAGCGTCGGCTTCCTGGTCCTGCTGGGGTACGTGGCGGTGAAGGCGGGCGGGTTCGGCCCGATCCTGTCCGAGCCGTCGAAGCTCGGCTGGGGCGCCGACTTCTGGAAGGTGTTCTTCCCGTCGCTGATGGGCATGATCGCGTTCTGGTCGACGCTGTCGCTGAACATGCCGGACTTCACCCGGTTCGGCGGCAGCCAGCGCAAGCAGGCGATCGGGCAGCTCCTCGGCCTGCCGACCACCATGTCGTTCATCGCCATCGTGGCCATCCTGACGACGTCCGGCGCGATGGCGCTGTACGGCGAGGCGATCTGGGACCCGGCGGAGCTGGCCAGCCGGTTCGACAGCACCGCCGTGGTGCTCGTGGCGCTGGTGGCGCTGGTGCTGGCGACGGTGTCCGCGAACCTCGCGGCGAACGTGGTGAGCCCGTCGTACGACTTCTCGAACGCGTTCCCGAAGAAGATCACGTTCGCGGTGGGCGGCCTGATCACCGGCGTGATCGGCATCGTGATCCAGCCGTGGCGGCTGATCTCCGACCCCGGCATCTACATCTTCGCGTGGCTGGGCTTCTACGGCGGCCTGCTGGCGTCCGTCGCGGGTGTGTTCATCGCCGGCTACTGGATGCTGGCCAAGACCCGGCTCGCGCTGCCCGACCTGTACCTGGCCGGCCGGGGCGCGTACTGGTTCAAGGCCGGTTGGAACTGGCGGGCGGTCGCGGCGACGCTCGTGGGCTCGGTGCTCGCGGTGGGCGGCGCGTACAACGGGCCGTTCCCGGCCGACGGCCTGATCCCGTTCCTCAAACCGCTCTACGACTACAACTGGGTCGTCGGCCTGGTCGGCGGCATGCTCGTCTACCTGGCGCTGGCGCCACGGAGGGAGAAGGCGTGAGCAACATCGTCCGAGCAGGTCTGGTGCAGCAGAAGTGGACCGGCGACAAGGAGTCGATGATCGCGAACGCGGTCGAGGCGGTCCGGTCGGCGGCGTCGCAGGGCGCGCAGGTCGTGTGCCTGCAGGAGTTGTTCTACGGGCCGTACTTCTGCCAGGTGCAGGACGCGGACTACTACTCCTACACCGAGGGCATCCCCGACGGCCCGACCACCGAGCTGATGTGCGAGCTGGCCGAGCAGCTGGGTGTCGTGCTCGTCGTGCCGATGTACGAGGAGGAGCAGCCGGGGGTGTACTACAACACCGCGGCGGTGATCGACGCGGACGGCACGTACCTCGGCAAGCACCGCAAGAACCACATCCCGCAGGTGAAGGGGTTCTGGGAGAAGTTCTACTTCAAGCCCGGCAACCTCGGCTACCCGGTGTTCGACACCGCCGTGGGCAAGGTGGGCGTCTACATCTGCTACGAGCGGCACTTCCCGGAGGGCTGGCGGGCGCTCGGGCTGAACGGCGCGCAGATCGTGTTCAACCCGTCGGCGACCAGCCGCGGCCTGTCGGAGTACCTGTGGCGGCTGGAGCAGACGTCGGCGGCCGTGGCGAACGAGTACTACGTCGGCACGATCAACCGCGTCGGCGTGGAGCCGTTGGGCGACAACGAGTTCTACGGCCAGTCGTACTTCGCCGACCCGCGCGGCCAGCTCGTCGGCGAGGCGGCCTCCGACACGGAGGAGGAGGTCGTGGTCCGCGACCTCGACATGGACCTGCTGGCCGAGGTGCGCAACCTGTGGCAGTTCTACCGCGACCGGCGTCCCGACACGTACGAGGGGTTGGTGCGGCCGTGAGCACGCTGATCAAGGGCGGCACGGTCGTCAACGCGACCGGCGCCGTCACCGCCGACGTGCTGGTGGACGGCGAGAAGATCGCCGCGCTGCTGGCGCCGGGCTTCCCGGTGGCGGCGGACGACACGATCGACGCGACGGGCAAGTACGTCATCCCCGGCGGCATCGACGCGCACACCCACATGGAGATGCCGTTCGGCGGCACGTTCTCCGCCGACAGCTTCGAGACCGGCACCATCGCGGCGGCGTGGGGCGGCACGACCACGATCATCGACTTCGCCGTGCAGGCCAAGGGCACGTCGCTGCTGTCCACACTGGACAAGTGGCACGGCAAGGCGGACGGCAACTGCGCCGTCGACTACGGCTTCCACATGATCGTCTCCGACGTCAACGACACGTCGTTGAAGGAGATGGAGTCGTGCATCGGCGCGGGCGTGAACACGTTCAAGATGTTCATGGCCTACCCCGGCGTCTTCTACGCCACCGACGGCGAGATCCTGCGCGCGATGCAGAAGGCGCGGGAGACCGGCGCGACGATCATGATGCACGCGGAGAACGGCATCGCGATCGACCAGCTGGTGGCGCAGGCGCTGGCCCAGGGCCGCACGGACCCGGTCGAGCACGGCCTGACCAGGCCCGCCGAGCTGGAGGGCGAGGCGACGTCACGCGCCATCACGCTGGCCAAGGTCACCGGGTCGCCGCTGTACATCGTGCACCTGTCCGCCGCGCAGGCGTTGGACGCGGTGACGAAGGCCCGCGACACCGGGCAGAACGTGTTCGCCGAGACGTGCCCGCAGTACCTGTACCTGTCGCTGGAGGACCTGGCCAAGCCGGACTTCGAGGGCTCGAAGTACGTCGCCTCTCCCCCGCTGCGGCCCAAGGAGCACCAGTCGGAGCTGTGGCGCGGCCTGCGCACCAACGACCTGTCGGTGGTGTCGACGGACCACTGCCCGTTCTGCTTCAAGGACCAGAAGGAGCTGGGCCGGGGCGACTTCTCCAAGATCCCCAACGGGATGCCGGGCGTGGAGCACCGGATGGACCTGCTGCACCAGGGCGTGGTCGCCGGCGAGATCGGCCTGGAGCGGTGGGTGGAGATCTGCTCGACCACGCCCGCGCGCATGTTCGGCCTGCACCCGCGCAAGGGCGTCATCGCGCCCGGCGCCGACGCGGACGTCGTGGTGTACGACCCTTCGGCGACGCAGGTCATCTCGGCCGCCACGCACCACATGAACGTCGACTACTCGGCGTACGAGGGCATGGAGATCACCGGCAAGGTCGACACGGTGCTCTCGCGCGGCCGGGTCGTCGTGGACTCCGGCGGTTTCCACGGGTCGACCGGGCACGGCCGGTTCCTGTCCCGCGAGCTGAACCAGTACCTGGTGTAGGAGGCGCAGTGGACTTCGGTGTTGTGCTCCAGACCGACCCGCCCGCGCGGGACGTGGTGTCCGGGATGAAGGCCGCCGAGGACAACGGGTTCCGGTACGGCTGGACGTTCGACTCGTGCGTGCTGTGGCAGGAGCCGTTCGTCATCTACTCGCAGGTGCTCGCGGCAACGGAACAGCTGGTCGTGGGTCCGATGGTGACCAACCCCAGCACCCGGGACTGGTCGGTCACCGCGTCGCTGTTCGCGACGTTGAACGACATGTTCGGCAACCGCACGGTGTGCGGCATCGGGCGCGGCGACTCGGCCCGGCGGGTCATCGGGCAGAAGCCCGCGACGCTCGCCACCCTGGGCCAGGCCATGACGGTGATCAAGGAACTGGCCGAGGGGCGCGAGGTGGAGCACCACGGCACACCGGTGCGCATCCCGTGGGTCCGGGACGGCAAGCTGGAGGTGTGGATGGCCGCGTACGGGCCCAAGGCGTTGAGGATGGTCGGCGAGCAGGCGGACGGGTTCATCCTCCAGACCGCGGACCCGGACATCGCGCGGTGGACGATCGGGTCGGTGCGGGAGGCGGCCGCGGCGGCGGGCCGTGACCCGTCGGCCATCACGATGTGCGTGGCCGCGCCCGCGTACGTCGGCACGGACCTGCCGCACCAGCGGGACCAGCTGCGGTGGTTCGGCGGGATGGTGGGCAACCACGTGGCCGACCTCGTGGCGCGGTACGGCGAGTCGGGCGTGGTGCCCAAGGCGCTGACCGACTACATCAAGGACCGCGCGGGCTACGACTACTCGCACCACGGCAAGGCGGGCAACCGGTCGACGGACTTCGTGCCGGACTCCATCGTGGACCGGTTCTGCCTGGTCGGCCCGGCGTCCGCGCACGTCGACCGGTTGCAGGAGCTGCGGGAGATCGGCGTGGACAACTTCGCGCTGTACCTGATGCACGACGACAAGGACAAGACGCTCGCGTCCTACGGCAACGAGGTGATCGGCCGGGTGTGACGGTGCCCCGGGCGTGCGGGTGACCGGTGTGGGAACCGGTCGAGGTCCGCATGCCCGGGTGTACCGGTGATTTGCCTCGATCGGGGGGTGGTGTGCTGGGATGGTCCGCGGTCTTCCGCGAAGATCAACGAAGAAGAGGGGGACTCTTCCATGCGCTTGGCACTGGGCGTCGCGGTTCTCGGGCTGTCCGCCGGGCTGGTGACCGGCTGCGGTGGTGACGGCGGTGGGCAGAACGCGTCACCGGCGACGACGACCAGGTCGGCGACCTCGCAGGCGACGTCGGAGGCCACGTCGGGGGCGACCTCGAAGGCGGCGGAGAAGCCGGAGGCGAAGGGCCTGGACGGGACGTGGGAGCCGATCAACGACAGTCCGATCGCCACGCTCACCATCACCGGCGCGACCGCGGAGACGACCGGTGGCCTCGCCTGCCCCGGCGCCATCGCCGACGCCGACTCGGCCAAGCCGGTCCTCACCCTGAACTGCGCCACGCCGAACGAGGACCGCAAGCGCGGCACGGTGGAGCTGAAGCCGGACGGGTCGGCGCTCGTCATCACCTGGGACGGGTCGTCCTGGGGCGGTGTGATCGACAGCTTCAAGCGGGCCGGCTGACCTCACCGCGCGCGGGCTGACCTCACCGCGCGCCGGCCCGGCCCGGCGCGCGGCCCGGAATTGTCGGACCTCGTTGCTAGCGTCGCCGCATGACTTCTCCGACCGCTGCGGAAGAGGCCCGTTTCTGGGCGATGCTGGAAGACGCGTGGACCGGGCTCGGCCCCGGTCCCAACGAGGTGCGGCGCGCGTTGGCGAAGCGCGACGTGTCCGCGGAGGTCACCGAGGAGGCCGCCGAGCTGGAGGAGCACCTCGACCACGTGCTCCGGTCGTTGGCACGGGTGTGCGAGGGACTGTCCTCCGAGGAACTGATCGCCCTGGACCGGGTGGTCGAGCGCAAGCTGTACGAGATCGACCGGGCCGACGTCCAAGCGGTCACGGACGGCTCGGACGACGGCTTCCTCTACGCCCGCGGCTTCATCCTGGGCCTGGGGCAGGAGTTCTACGAGGCCGTGGCCCGCGATCCCCGGGTGGCCGTGGAGGACGCCTGGTGCGAGGACTTCTGCTACTTCTTCGCCGACGTGCACGAGGAGCGGTTCGGGGTTCACCCGGAGACGGGGTCGGGGATCTCCCGGGAATCGGTC
Organism: Saccharothrix hoggarensis; assembly: GCF_042678885.1. GTDB lineage: Bacteria > Actinomycetota > Actinomycetes > Mycobacteriales > Pseudonocardiaceae > Actinosynnema > Actinosynnema hoggarensis. The sequence continues at coordinate 1,329 of NZ_JBHTLK010000216.1, read as the reverse complement.
TCGAACCAGGCGGGCTGGCCGGAGTAGCGGGTACCGTCGAATTCGTGATCGACTTCGAGAAGCAGTCCGTCTTCAAGCTCGCGCCGTGCCGCCCGGAGGACATCGCGTCGCAGGTGTCGCCGATCCTGATCCAGGGTGAGCGCATCGTGTCGTGCTTCAAGACGGTGCGGGATTTCGTGGTGTTCACCGACAAGCGGGTGATCGCGGTGAACGTCCAGGGCATGACCGGCCGCAAGAAGGACTTCACCTCGCTGCCGTACAGCCGGGTGCAGGCGTTCTCGATCGAGACCGCGGGCACGTTCGACATGGACGCCGAGCTGGACCTGTGGTTCAGCGGCCTGGGTCACGTGCGGCTGGAGTTCAAGGGCCACGCCGACGTGCGGCTGCTGGGGCAGATGATCGCGACGTTCATCCTGTAGCGGACCACCGGGCAGTCGCGCAGTCGGCCGGGTGGACCTGGCCGGGTCGCGGAACACCGGCGGTTGTGACGGGCGCGGACGCGCGGGTCGGCCGTGACTCGGGGCTCGCGTCGGGCGCGGTGGTCACCTCAGCGAACGGGTGGCGCCGTCCCAGTCGTCGAGCGCGCTCGGCAGCACCTCGGCCAACTGCACCGGGTACACGGTGGCGTCGGTCGTGGCCAGCTCCTCCGCCGACCACCACCGGTGCCGGCGGATGGTCTGCCGCTCGATGTCGTTGAACCGCGAGGTGTCCACCTCGCCCCCGTCGACCCGGCCCACGAAGAACCACTCGACGGCCGCGTAGCTCAACCCGTCGAACGCGAACACGGCGTGCCGCCGCCACAGCGGCCCCACCAGGTCGTCGGCGGACAGCTCGACGCCCGTCTCCTCGAACACCTCCCGCACCGCCGCCGCCCGCAGGTCCTCCCCCGGCTCGACGCCGCCGCCGACGGTGAACCAGAACAGCTCGTCGGGTCGGGTCGGGTCGAAGCCCTCGAACAGCAGCACACGGTTCGCGGCGTCCAGCAGCACGACCCGCGCCGACACCCGCTGGGTCAACGCGGACGCCTCGACCTCGGCGCCGGGCTCGGCGATCTCGAAGTACGACGGCGTCGGCGCGGTGCCGGCCAGCCGCAGCCACCGCACGGACCGCCGTTGCCGCAACGCCAACGTGTCGCGCACGGCGTCGTTGTGCACCCGCCGGGCCAGCACGACCCGCTGCTCGGCGTCGGACAGCTCCGCCGCGAGCGCGGGCGCGAGCACCGACCGGTCGAGGCCTTCCAGCAACGCGCTCAACCGGTTCTCGGCCGCCTCGCGGTCGGCGCGCGAGGCCCGTTCCGCCCGGTCCGCCGCCGCGGTCAGCTCGGCCCGG
>NZ_JBHTLK010000215.1:0-11679 GCF_042678885.1 Saccharothrix hoggarensis | reverse complement strand
CGTCGCGGCGCTCACCGCGGGCGGGCTGCCGGTCGTGTGGGACGGGTCGCCTGGCGCGCGCATCCAGGTGTCGCCGCTGACGTGGCGGCAGCGGCTCCCCGTCGGCTGAACGCGCGGAGGGGGTGTGCCCGGCTCGGGCGCACCCCCTCCGACACGGCTGGGACCGGCTACGAGATGGCCACGGCCACCACGAGGCCGAGCGCGACGTGCGCGGCCGCGACCACGGCGCTGGCCGGCGCGAACCGGTCGGACTCGATGAGCGAGCCGATGTCGAGCCGGGTCACCCACTCCAGCAGCCGGACCGCGAGCACCTGGACGATGATGCCGACGAAGCCGAAGATCAGGGCCGACAGCAGGCCCTCGTCCAGCTTGCCCGCCGCGCTCCAGATCGCCACGACGACGATCAGCGCCATGCTCACGAGGCCGGCCGAGGTCACGATGACCGCGTTCGGGGCGCCGCCGCGGACGAGGGCGCTGAGCTTGCCGGGCGTGGTCCAGTCGATGGCGTAGAAGCCGAAGACCATCAGCACCAGGCCGACGATCGCGTAGAGCGCGATCGCGCCGACGCCGCCGGCGATGTCGGCGCCGAAGCCGGGGTCCAACGCGAGTTGGGTGATCACTGACCCTCCATGGTGTGCAGGTTGATCGATTGTGCCGCCGGTGAAGGAGCCGGTGACGACGGGAGCGGGGCGTTCATCCGGTCGAGTGCGTGCGGTCGAGCCGGGGTGGTCGTCGCGGGGGTGGTGCTTCCGGGGGTGGTCGTTCCGGGGACGGGCGCGGTGGCGGTGGGGGTCATTCGACGATCCTGTGCGGCACGAACGCCGCGCCGTCGTCGGTGACCAGGCCGACCGTCTCCCGGATGCCCAGGCCCGCGGACGCGTCGCCGACGACCCACGCGCCGAGCGCCGGCCGGTAGCCGTCGAACTCGGGCAGCGGGTCGAACAGCTGGTAGACGAAGCCTTCCTTGCCGTAGATGCCGCCGGTCTGGGTCTCGTAGCCGGGCGCGACGATCTGGATGTTCGCGCCTTCACGGCCCAGCCGCGGCTTGCGCACGTACTCCGTGAGGAGGCCGGGGTCGTCCAGGAACGCGGGCAGGAGGTTCGGGTGGCCGGGGTACATCTCCCACATCACGGCCAGCAGCGCCTTGTTGGACAGCAGCATCTTCCACAGCGGCTCGACCCACAGGGTGCCGGGCAGGCTCTCCACGGCGTACCGGCCGAACTGCTCGTCCACCACCCACTCCCACGGGTAGAGCTTCACCACCGTGCCCATCGGCGCGTCCTCGAGGTCGACGAACCGCTTGAGCAGCGGGTCCCAGCCGATCTCCTCGATGGCCAGGCCGACGGTGTTCATGCCCGCCTCGGCCGCCGTCTCCTGCAGGTACGCGACGGTGACGTGGTCCTCGCCGGACGGGTCGGCGCCCGACCAGGTGAAGTGCAGCTCGTTCGACGGCAGCCGGTCGCCGATCTCGGCCCAGCGCTCCACCAGCTTCTCGTGGATGGAGTTCCACTGGTCGTCCTCGGGGAACACGTCGGTCTTCCAGTTCCACTGGACGACCGACGCCTCCAGCAGCGACGTCGGCGTGTCGGCGTTGTACTCCAGCAGCTTGGCCGGGCCGCTGCCGTCGTACCGCAGGTCGAACCGCCCGTACACGTGCGGGTCGCGGCGCTTCCACGACTCGGCGATCGCGGGCCACAGCCACTCGTTGATGCCGAAGTCGCGGTAGCGCTCGGTGAGCACGACGTTGTCGACGGCTTCGAGGCAGAGGTTGTGCAGCAGCTCGACGTCCGCCTCCAGCGAGAGCACCTCGCTCATGTCGAAGACGTAGTGGGCCGACTCGTCCCAGTACGGGCGCGGGCTGCCGTCGGCGGCCTTGGCCGGCGCGCCGAACACGAGGCCCTGGTCGGAGACGGTGCGCTGCCAGTTCGGCCGGGGCGCGGAGGACTCCCGACGCACTCAGCTGCCCCCGCTCTTGCTGCCGCCGGACACGCCGAACCCGCCGCGCTGGACGACGGAGCCGGACTTCGTGGTGACGTTCGCGCCCTTCGGCAAGGTGTAGCTGCCGCCACTGATCTTCTGGCCGACCGGGGTGGCCGGGGCGCCGTAGTTGTAGCGGTACGAGCTGCCACCGATGTAGATGAACCCGCCGCTGACGTACCCGCCGTGGGTCCGCGCGTAGCTCTCGTCGCAGTACTGGTCCTCGACCACCACGTCGTCGCGGACGCACTGCGCCACCACGTCGTCGGGGCTGGACGCGGCGTACCAGATGGCCACCACGCCGGCCACGCCGACGGCCACGCCGCCGCCGATGAGCAGGCGCTTGCGCACCTTCTTGCGCCGTGCCTCCTCGGCCTCGACGGCCAGCTGCTGCTCGCGCTGCTGCTCGATCGCCTGCGCGCGGGCGCGCTGCTCGGCCAGGGTCGCGGGCCGGGGTTGGGTCCGGCCGGGCTCCTGGTGGCGGATCTGACCGCGCCCGCCCGACGGTGGGCCCTGAGGCGGTCCTTGAGGTGTCGGCGGCAGGTACGGCGGCGTCGCGCCACCACCCTGCGGCCCCGGTGCACCCGGTCCGTTCGGTCCGCTCGGGCCACCCTGCCCGGGCGTCGCGGCGTTACCGGTGTTCTCGTTCTCAGTCATCAGCCACTCCCGGCGGGCACGGTACAGAGATCGGCCGCCGAATGGGTGACGAGTGTCCCAAAAGCAACACAGTCCCCCCGCCCTGAGGTCTCGTCGGCCGACACAGGCATCATGGTGTAGATGGCCGCGACCGCGCGTTGGTTTCGTCGAGGTGACCAGATGGTCCTGCTCGGCGCGTTCGCTGGCGCGTTCGCACTGCTCGGCCTCAGCGCCTTCACGTCGTGGCCGGTGGGCTCCGGCGGGACCGCCGGCGGCACGGTCAGCACCACCTCGAACCCCGTTCTCGCAGCTGAGGCCGGTGAGTGCCTGAACTGGACGCGTCCGGACCTGACGGACATCGCCGTGGTCGACTGCGCGCAGCAGCACCTGTTCGAGGTCACCGGAGTGGCGGACATCTCCGCCGCCCACGGCCCGCAGGCGCCCTTCCCGGACGACGCGCAGTGGCAGCAGATCAGCCAGGAGCAGTGCGTCCAGATGTCGCTCACCTACCTGGCCGGCAAGTTCGACCCGTTCGGCAAGTACACGGTGGGCCCGCTCAACCCCGGTGAGCGGATGTGGGGCCAGGGCGAGCGGACGCTGCGCTGCGGCCTCCAGGTGGCCGGTCCGGCGGGCGGCCTGCTGCCCGCGTACGGCAGCGCGCGCACGCAGGACCAGTCCGACGTGTACGACCCCGGCGTGTGCCTCGGCATCACCGAGAGCCGGTCGGTGGGCGACCCGGTGGAGTGCGCGAAGCCGCACGCGTACGAGATCGTCGGCGTGGTGGCGCTGCGGCCGGGCGACTACCTGCCGCCGGGCGAGCAGGACCGCCTGCTCGGCGTCGAGTGCGGCCGGATCGCGGCCGAGTACAGCGGCGGCGCCGACCTGAAGGCCCGCGGCTTCATCGTCACCTGGGACACCAGGGCGCCGGAGAGCTGGGCCGCGGGTTCGCGGCTGGTGAACTGCAAGGTCGGCGCGGTGCCGGCCAACAACGTCCTGACCGCGTGGGAGGGCAGCGTGCGCAACCCGAACGCACCGCCGCTGACCACGTCGAACCCGCCGCAGACGACGACCGTCCAGCAGGACGAGCCGACCGGCGCGCCGCTGCACTCGGAGTCCAACACGAGCTCGTCGGCGCCGCCCTCGTCCGGTTCCGACGCGCCGGAGACGACGACCACGACCCCGACTTCGCGATCGAGGTGACGCCGTGCCGGTGGAGATGACCCGTCAGCGGTTCGAGGAACTGGTCGGCGAGGCGCTGGACCTCATCCCACCGGAGTTCGCGACGGCGATGGACAACGTGGTCGTCCTGGTCGAGGACCGCAACCCGGAGGAGCCGAGCCTGCTCGGGCTCTACCAGGGCATCGCCCTGACCAGCCGGACCACCGAGTACGGCGGCGTGCTGCCGGACCGGATCTCGATCTACCGCGAGGCGATCCTCGACATCTGCCACGACGAGGACGACGTGGTGGAGGAGATCGTGGTGACCGTGGTGCACGAGATCGCCCACCACTTCGGCATCGACGACGACAAGCTGCACGAACTGGGCTGGGGCTAGGCCCGGTCCACCGCGCCCCGCCCGTCCGTCGTCACCCTCGCCCGCCTGGCGTCACGCCCCGCCCGTCCCGGCCGCCGCGACCCGCGCCCCGTTCCGTCCCGTCGTCAGGCGCCGCGCACGTCCACGCCGGTCCACGACGTGCAGCGCCAGCCGTCGCCGACGCGTTCCAGCACCACCCGGCCGGTGTTCGGCAGCAGGCCCGCCTCGGCCAGCTCCGGCCCCACGTCGGCCGCCAGGGCCAGCGCCGCCATCCGCAGCGACGCGCCGTGGCTGACCAGCACCACCGTCTCGCCGTCCCGGTGCCGGGCGCTGATCTTGTCCACCGCGGCCAGGTAGCGGTCGAGCACCTGGCGCCCGCTCTCGCCACCGGGCAGCGGCACGTCGAGGTCGCCCTCCGCCCACCGCTTCACGGTCTCGACGAAGATCCCGTACGCCTCGCGGTCGTGCCGCCCCTCGAGGTCGCCGCAGTAGATCTCCTGCACCCCGTCGACGACCTCCACGTCGAGCCCCTGCGCCGCCGCCACGGGCGCGGCCGTCTGCTGCGCCCGCACCGCCGTGCTGGCGTACACGGCCGCCAGGGGCTCGCGGGACAGGTCCTCGGCGAGCGCGGCGGCCTGCGCCACGCCCGCGTCGGTCAGCGGCGGACCTGGCGGCAGGGAGTCCAGCGCCATCTTCACGTTCGACGCCGTCTCGCCGTGTCTGACCAGGATCAACCTCACGCGCCGTGCCCCCTCCGGATCGAGTCCACCCATTCGGCCGCCGCCACGAACTCCTCGCTGCCCACGACCGGGCCGCCCGGTTCCGCCTTCGGGTACGAGCCGAGGAACCGGGTCTGCGGGCAGTGCCGGTGCAGCGCGGCGAGCGCGTCGCCCACGCGCGGCTCGGCCACGTGACCGTCGAGGTCGATGTAGAACCGGTACTCGCCGAGCTTGCCCTTGGTGGGGCGCGACTCGATGCGGGTCAGGTTGATGCGGCGCAGCGCGAGCTCGCTCAGCAGGTCCGACAGCACGCCGACCCGGTCCGGCACGGTGCACACGACGGACGTGCGGTCGTGGCCGGTGGGCTCCGGCAGCGGGCCGGGCCTGCGGACCAGCAGGAACCGGGTCTTCGCGTCCCGCACGTCGGCCACGTCGGTGGCCAGCACCTCCAGCGGGTAGTGCCGCACGGCCACCGGCGCGCTCACCGCCGCGTCGAACTCGCCGTTCAGCACGGCCCGCGCGGCGGCGGCCGTGGACGTCGTGGCGACCACCTCGGCGGTCGGCAGGTGCTCGGCCAGCCAGTGCCGGACCTGCGCCAGCGCGTGCGGGTGGCTGGCGACCGTGCGCACCGGCTCGCCGCCGGGCCGCACCAGCACGCTGAACCGCACCGGCAGCACCGCCTCGGCGACCGCGACCAGCGGCGCGCCCTCGGTCAACGCGTCCATCGTGGCGGGCACCGCGCCCTCGACGGAGTTCTCCACCGGCACGCACGCCGCCTCGGTCTCCCCGCGCCGGGTCGCCGCGAGCGCGGCGGGCACCGTGTCGAACGGCACCAGTTCCTGTTGCGGAGAGGCGAAGCCGCGTGCGGCCTGCTCGGTGAACGTTCCCTGCGGTCCGAAGTAGGCGAGCACGGCCGCAACGATACGAGGACCGGGCCGGACCGGTGTCGTTGAGGCGAGGATCACCTGCGGGGCGGGTGCCTTCCCCCGTTCCGCCGCAACGGGTTCTCCTGGAATGCTGGGGCCGTGTCCGCCGATTCGGAGGGTGAGATCAACGCTCCGGTAGCAGTTCCCCGTCTCGTGTTGTGCGCCGTCGACGAACCGCTGGCCCGTGCGTGGCTCGCGGTGGCCGAGGGCCGGACCGGCGTCGAGGTGCACCGCGGCTCGGTGCTCGACATCGTCGCCGAGGCCGTGGTGAGCCCCGCCAACTCGTCCGGCTGGATGCGCGGCGGCATCGACGCCGTCTACGCGCGGGCGTTCCCGATGGTCGAGGGGAACGTGCGCAGCGCCGTGCTGGGGCTGCACGGCGGCGAGCTGCCGGTGGGCGAGGCGCTGGTCGTGCCGACCGGCGAGCCGGAGCCCGAGTGGCTGATCAGCGCGCCGACCATGCGGCAGCCCGGCGAGCTGCTGCCCGAGGACACCGTCCACCCGTACCTGGCCGCGCGGGCCGTGCTGCGGCTGTGGCTGGGCGGCCGGCTGGACGACGGCCGCCCGTTGCGCGACGTCGTCCGCACGATCGCCATGCCCGGCCTGGGCACGGGGGTCGGCGGGGTCGCCCCCGCCACCTGCGCCCGGCAGGTGGCGGCGGCCTGGGACGAGGTGTTCAGCCCGCTCCCCAGCCGGTAGCCCCGGGTTGTGCACAACCTGTGGACAGCCTGGCTGGGGCCTGTGGACAACTAGCGCGGCGCGACCCAACGCTCCAGGTCCAGCTCGTCGGTGATGGGGATGCCGTAGTCCCCGACGCCGGGGATCTCCGGCTTGAGCCGACGGGCCTCGCGCACCGCGTCGGGGCGCAGCGCGGCGAGCCGGAAGCCGCGCCGCTGGTAGAAGCGCAGGGCGTCGAGGTTGTCGTTGGTGGTGGTGAGCCGGATGCGGGAGCACCCGAGTTGCCGGGCGCGCCGCACCACGGCGTCGACCAGCGAGGTGCCGACGCCCCGGCCTCGGCGCAGGGCGTCGATCGTGACGATCTCCAGGTGGGCGTCGGCGGTGGCGTAGGTGAGCAGGCCGACGACCTGGTCCTGGTGCTCCACCAGGAACCCGGGCAGGCTCGCCGGGAAGAACACCTGGCCGTGGGCCACGGCGGTGTGCGCTCCCCACAGCTCCAGCACCAGCCTGCCGACGACGATCCGGTCGGCTTCCTCGATCGCGCGTAGCAGCATTCCTGCACTGTCTTGGCGGCCGGGCGCGGTGGGTACCGGCATTCGACCTATGGTTGGTTCGTGCCGGTGCGAGTGTTGCTCGTAGACGACCACGAGGTGGTGCGCAGAGGGCTGCGCGAACTGCTGGAGGACGAGGACGACATCTCGGTGGTCGCCGAGGCGGGCGGTGTGGGCGAGGCGCTGGCGAGGGCCGGCGCCGCACGCCCCGACGTGGCGGTCGTGGACGTGCGGCTGCCGGACGGCGGCGGGGTCGAGCTGTGCCGGCGGCTGCGGGCCCTGCCGGACGGCCCGAGGTGCCTGGTGCTGACCGCGTTCGACGACGAGGAGGCGCTGGTCGGCGCGATCATGGCGGGCGCGTCCGGCTACCTGCTGAAGCAGGTGCGCGGGCAGGACCTCGTGACGGCCGTGCGCGAGGTGGCGGCCGGTCGGTCGCTGCTGGACCCGCAGACGACGGCGCGCGTGCTGGACCGGATGCGGCGGCCGGCGGAGGTCGACGTGCTGGACGCGTTGACCGAGCAGGAGCGCCGGGTGCTCGACCTGATCGGCGAGGGGTTGACCAACCGGCAGATCGCCGAGCGGCTGTTCCTCGCCGAGAAGACCGTGAAGAACTACGTCACGGCGGTGCTGGCGAAGCTCGGCATGGAGCGCCGCACGCAGGCGGCGGCGTGGGTGGCCCGCCGGTCCCGCTGATTCGCGCCTACCGGTCCAAAGCCGGGATGAGTTGACTCAGCGCGATCCGCGCCGTGTCTTGGGGCGTCTCGTCGGGGCGCGAGAAGACGCGAAGCAGGATCGCGTTCGTGTGGTACGAGCTGGTGTCCGCCGCAGGTGGGTAGTCACGGAAGGCACGAGCCAACTGCCCGTACTCCAGGAGTTGGGTGAGCGGTGCGGTCAGCGGGACGATGATCCTTATGTCGCTCGGGTCCGGCACGGTCGGCCGGCCGACCTTCGCGGTCTGCTCGCCGACCGCGATGACCAGGGCTTCGGTCAGCCGCTGGTGTCGACGTGCGAGCTGCGCCAGCGCACTGACGTGGGCCCTCACCGCCTCGAACGGGTCAACTCGTGACCGGATCGCCGCATCGGCCGCCGAGAGCAGCGGATCGACGAGCGGTCGGTAAACCTCGCCCATCAGCTGCTGCTTACCCCCCGGGAAGTGGTTGTAGGCAGTCGGCGTGCTGACCCCGGCTGCGCGGGCGATGTCCTCCACGCGAGTAGCGAGCCAGCCCCGCGCCGCGAACACCTCGGCCGCCGCGGCCTGGATCGCGGCACGACTGCGGGCGCGCTTCGTCGCGGCACCGCGGAGCCGCGCATCGTCGGACCTACCGGCTGAAGGCGCCACAAGCCAAGTTTACATCCATACAAGTTCAGCCTTGACCCTATAGCGCCGAACGGCGTAACATCCTGTGTGATCTAGTTCACAGTTCAGTCGCGAGTCGCGATTGCAGACATCTCGCTCCGATTGATCGAGAGACGGGACACTGGTTATGAATTGGTGGATTGTTGGTGCTGTGGTTCTCTACTTCATCATCATGAGAATTGTCGGAAGACGGTACTTCGGTCGTCGTCACGGCGTACCCGCCGAGCCACACGAGCAAGGCATGGCGGCAGCGGGCGCGATCGGCCTGGCCTGGCCGGTGACCATCTGGTTGCCGCAGGTCAGGGACCCGGAACCGTGCGTCCACATCAAGCACATCAGGCAGCGCGAGCACACTCGTGACGAGATCATCGCCGCCGGCGTGATCCGACAGCGGGAAGTCGAAGAGCGCAACTGGCGCAGGCAAGGGCGATGAGTCCCATGAGGAATGAGAAATGCTCGCATTGCGGTACTTGGAAGATCGAATGTGACCACTGCGGCGGTCGCGGCCACTTCGCCCCGACCCCCTTCAACACTGCGGATTGCGACCATTGCGATGGCGAGGGGATCAAGTGCCCTCGGGCGCACCGGTCCACGAATTGCCATTGATCGACGGGGTTCCCGGGCGCGGGTTCACGGGCGCGGGTTCACGGGCGCAGCGGCACGTGCCAGGTGATCGTCGTGCCGGTGCGCGGCGACGACGTGATCTCGCACCCGCCGCCCGCGGCCAGCGCCCGCTCCTCCAGGTGCCGCAGGCCCCGCTTGGCGACGCCGCGCGGGATGCCGCAGCCGTCGTCCGCGACCTCCAGGTCCAGTCGGTCGGGCGTCCGGCGCAGCGCGACGACCACGTGCCGCGCGCCGGAGTGCCGGACCACGTTGGACAGCGCCTCCCGCAGCGCCGCCCGCGCGTGGTCGGCCAGCTCGGCGGGCACGTCGGCCACGTCGCCCTCGGTCCGCACCTCCGGCTCGAACCCGAGCAGCTCGCCGGCCGTCCGCGCCTCGGCCAGCACGGAACCGGCGAGGTCGGCGTGCGCGGGCTTGCCGGGGTCGGCGCTGCGCAGCTCCCGGACGGTCGCCCGGACCTCGGCCATCGTCTGGTCGAGCTGGTCGACGACGTCGGCGAGCCGCGCGGCCTCCCGCCCGTCGAGCTTGAGCCGCCGGTCGAGCAGCTCCAGCTGCACGCCGGTTGCGTAGAGCCGCTGGATGATCACGTCGTGCAGGTCGCGCGCGATCCGCTCCCGCTCCTGGTAGACGGCGATCCGCTGCCGCGCCGTGGAGCCCTCGGCCAGCACGACCGCCAGCCCGGCCTGCGCGGCGAACGCGGTCAGCACGTCCACGGTGTCCCGGCTGAACGGCTGCGCGCCCTTGCGCCGGTACACGGCCAGCGCCCCGATGCGCCGCTCCTTGGTGCCGAACGGCGCGACCGCGAACGGCCCGTAGCCGCGCAGCGCCTTGGGCACGAACGGCGCGGTGCGCGGGTCGGTGGTGAAGTCGTCGGCGACGACCGGCACCCCGGTCCGGGCCGCGCGCGCCGCCGACGAGCGGCTGGACAGCACCACGCCCACCGGGTCGTCGCCGCCGGAGGACGCCTCGACGGTCAGGGTGCCGTCGTCGGCGGTGATCATGGCCAGGCCGAGGTCGGCGCCGGCGAGGTCGACGGCGTTGCGCACCACGAGCGGCAGCACGGCGTCCGGGTCGTCGCCGGCGAGTGCGGCCGACGTGATCTCGGTCGACGCGGCGAGCACGCGGGCGGGGTCCACGGTGCTCAACGGTAGGCCCTGCGCCTGATCCGCCCCCCGGTGACGTCCAGCACCACGTCGGCGCGCTCGGCTTCGGCCGGCCGGTGGGTGATGTGGATGACGGTCTTGTCCCGCAGCACGTCGTCCAGCCGGTCGAGCAGCGCCCCCGCGGTGGGTTCGTCCAGGTGGGCGGTCGGTTCGTCGAGGAGGACGAGGTCGGCGTCGTAGAGCAGCGCCCGGGCCAGCGCGACGCGCTGCGCCTCCCCGCCGGACAGCAGGGTCGGCCCGACGACGGTGTCCAGGTCGAGCCGGACGCCCGCCACCTCCAACGCCCACCGCAACCGGGCGTCATCCGCACGGGGGTCACCCAGTCGAAGGTTCTCCCGGACGGTGGTCGACACCAGCATCGGCTCCTGCGGGCACCAGGCCACCTTCCCCGGACCCCACACCAGCCCCCGCTCGGGCTCCAGGAACCCCAGGAGCAGCGCGAACAGGCTGGACTTCCCCGCACCGGACGGCCCGACGACGGCGACCTTGGCCCGTGCCGGCAGGTCCACGGACACCCGGTAGAGGACCGGCTCCGCGCTGCCCGGCCACCGCGCCGTCACGGATTCCAGCCCGACCGCGCCGCCGACCCCCGCCCGCTCGACCCGCGCCAACGGGCCGACCTCGGCCGGCGCGGACGACTGCTCGACGATCCGCCCGTACGACTCGCGCAACGCGGCACGGTGCTGTGCCGCGGTGGGCAGCGCGCTCAGCACCTCCGCCAGCGCCAACGGCACCAGGCCGAGCACCGGCACCAGCAGGGGGTCGACGCCGGAAGCCAAGCCGAGGCCCAGGCACACCGCCGACGCCAGACCGGTCGTCAGGTCGACGAGCCCGATGGCCGCGCCCGCCCCGAGCGCCTGCCGGCGGGCCAGCCGCGCCAGCTCGGCGTCACGGGCCGCCAGCTCGGCCCGCACCACCCGGTCCGCCCCGAACGCGATCAGGTCTGGCGCGGCCGTGAACAGGGTCAGCACCCGCTCCGACACCTCCCGCCGCCCCCGGGCGAGCACCGCCGTGGCCCGCCGCTCGGTCAGCACCGCGACCACCGGCGCGAGCGTGCCGCCGACGGCCAGCGCGACCGCGAGCGCCAACCCGGCGACCGGCTCCACGACCGTGAACAGGACCACCGCCGCCACCGACACGCCCGCGGCCACGAGCGGCGGCTGGAGCACGCGCGGCACGAGGTCGCGGACGGTGTCGACGTCGTCCACGAGCCTGCTCAGCTCGGCCCGACCGGGCCGCAGGCCCCGCCACAGCCGGACCCGCAGCGCCTCGGCGTGCCGGAACGCGGCGTCGTGCGACACCAGCCGCTCCAGGTACCGCAGCGCGCCCTTGGCCAGCGCGAACGTCCGCACGCCCACCACCAGCACCGACAGCGTCAGGATCGGCGGCTGGGTGGCGGCCTTCGCGATCAGGTAGGCCGCGAAGGCGGTCAGCGCCACCCCGCTCAACGACGCCGCCGCGCCCAGCGCCGCGCCGGCCAGCAAGCGGGCGGTGGGACGCGGCGTCCGCGGGGTGGC
>NZ_JBHTLK010000214.1:0-11916 GCF_042678885.1 Saccharothrix hoggarensis | reverse complement strand
GGGCATCCGCGACAGCGACTCGTGGCGCGCCTCCGGCACCCCGCTGCTGTTCGACGGCTCGGGCAACAAGAAGGCCGCCTACACGTCCGTCCTCAACGCGCTGAACGCGGCGGGGACCACCAGCCCGACCACCAGCTCGACCACGCCGACCGACCCGACCACCACCACCCCCACGACCACCACCCCGGCCCCGGGCGGCTGCACCGCGACCTACTCCGAGGGCGAGAAGTGGAGTGACCGCTTCAACGGCCAGGTCACCGTCTCCGGCACCAACAACTGGGTCGTGACGGTCACCGTCAGCTCGCCCCAGCGGATCATCGCCACCTGGAACACGACCGCGACGTGGCCGTCGGCCAACGTGATGGTCGCCCGTCCCAACGGCAACGGCAACACGTTCGGCTTCACCGTCATGCACGGCGGCAACTGGAGCTGGCCCAGCGTGTCCTGCCGGGTCGGCTGAGCCACCGCGCGGAGGACCCGGCCGCCACCGGGTCCTGCCCGCACCCGATCGCGCGACGCCACTCCGCCGCCCCGGACTCGAAGGAGATCTACCTTGCGCAGCAACCACTCCCGCGCATCGCGGACGGCCGCGGCGGTGGCCGCGGCGGCACTCGTCGCGACGGCCGGAGCCCTGGTCGGGTCGCAGTCCGCGTCGGCCGCCGCCGGCTGCCGGGTCGACTACTCGGTCGGCTCGCAGTGGCCGGGCGGCTTCACCGCCAACGTGGTCGTGACGAACCTCGGCGACGCCGTGACCGGGTGGCGGCTGGCGTGGTCGTTCGCGGGCGACGAGCGGATCACGCAGTCGTGGAACGGGTCGCACACCCAGTCCGGCGCCCAGGTCACCGCCGTCAACGCGGCGTGGAACGGCGCCATCGCCACCGGGGCGACGGTGTCGTTCGGCTTCAACGCCACGACCGGCTCCCGCCCGACGTCCCCGGCGGTGTTCACCCTCAACGGCACCGCGTGCACCGGTTCGACGACGACCACCACGAGCACCACGAGCACCACGAGCACCACGAGCACCATCACCACGCCCACCACGACCACCACGACGACGACGCCCCAGCCGAGTCGGCCCATGATCGAGAACAACTTCCCCGTCACCAGGGAAGGCGCCTACGGCGACAACCGCTTCACCGTGTTCCGCCCGTCGAACCCGCAGGCCGTCGACCGCCCGCTCCCCGTGCTGGCGTTCGGGAACGGCGCGTGCGCGCACACGAACAACAGCGAGGTCACGCGGGTGCTGACGTTCATCGCGTCGAAGGGCTTCGTCGTGGTGGACACCGGCTCGGTCGACGGCTCGCCCAACGGCGTGCCGAGCGGGTCGCCCATCCCGTCCCTGCTGACGGACGCCATCACGTGGGCCGAGCGGGAGCAGGACCGTTCCGGCGCGCCGCTGCGCCGGCGCCTCGACCTGTCGAGGGTGGCGACCGCGGGCCACTCGTGCGGCGGCTTGGAGGCGATGGTCGCCGCCCAGGACCGCCGCGTGTCCGCTGTCGTCTCGTTGAACAGCGGGTTCTTCGCGGACGGCTCCTTCGGCTACCCGCGCTCCGAGGTCGGCAAGCTGCACACGCCCGCCCTGTTCATGGACGGCGGCTCCTCCGACGTCGCCTACGCCAACAACCAGGCCACCTACGACCTGGCCACCGTCCCGTCCGTGCTGGCCCGCCACCCGCAGGCCGGGCACACCGGGTTCATCACCGGCAGCCAGCTCACCGACGGCATGACGACGGTGGTGCAGTTCCTCGACATGGTGCTCAACGGCAACCAGACGGCACGCGCCTACATCCTGAGCCCGTCCGGACTGGCCGCCAAGGCGCCGTGGACCGTGACCACGAAGAACTTCTGACCACCGCGCGCGGCGGGCAGGGGCGTCGTCCGCCTCCTGCCCGCCGCCGTTCGTCAGGAGGTGGCGCAGGTGAGGGCCGGGATCGGGTTGGCGCCGGCGGAGGAGCCGGTGAAGCCGAACGTGGTGGTGCCGTTGGGCGCGACGGCCCCGTTGTAGTTGGCGTTGCGCACGGTCACTTCCTGGCCGTTGGTGGTCACCGTGCCGTTCCACAGGCTGTTCACGGTCTGGCCCTGGGCGAGGGTCCACTTGACGGTCCAGCCGGTGGTGGCGGTGGAGCCGGTGTTGCGGACGGTGACCTCGCCCTGGTAGCCGCCGTTCCACTGGCCGACCACCCGGTAGGTCGCGGTGCAGCCGGACCCGTTGTTCCCGCTCGTGGTCGTGGTCGTCGTGGTGGTGGTCCTGGTGCCGCCGAGGGCTTCGTAGACCGCCCAGTAGGAGGGCTTCTTGGCGAAGTCCTCGTCGTAGATCAGGGCCGCACCCTCACCGGGGAACACCGAGGGTATCCACGAGTGGCCGTCGGAGAAGTCCCAGACGGTGATGCCGACGCAGCGGGTCACGGCGAGGCAGGCGTTGGTGACGGCGCGGTAGTCGGCCGCCTGCTGCGCGTCCTTGGCCGCGTCACGCGGGGTGCGCATGCGGATGTCCAGCTCGGTGATCGCGACGTCCACGCCCAGGTCGGCGAAGCGCTGGATGTTCTGCTGCAACGTGCTCGGGACCTGGCCGAGGACGAGGTGCGCCTGCAGGCCCACGCCGTCGATCGGGATTCCCTGCTGCTTGAACGACTTCACCATGTTGTACATGGCGTCGCTCTTGGCGTTGATGCCCTCCACGTTGTAGTCGTTGTAGTAGAGCTTGGCGTTCGGGTCGGCGGCGCGGGCCGCCTTGAACGCCTCGGCGATGTAGCCGTCGCCGAGCTTCTGCTGGAACACCGACTGCCGCCGGGCGCCGTTCTCCTCGAACGCCTCGTTGACCACGTCCCAGTGCACGACCTTGCCCTTGTAGTGGCCGGCGACGTTGGCGATGTGGTTGCGCATCACCCCGAGCAGCTCACCGGCGGGCACGTCGTTGACCCAGCTGGGCAGCTGGTTGTGCCACACCAGGGTGTGGCCGCGCACGGTCTGGTTGTGGGCTTGCGCGAAGGCGACGATCTGGTCGGCCTGGGAGTAGTCGAACCGGCCCCGGCTGGGCTCGACGTACATCCACTTCTGCGTGTTGCCGACGGTGATCTGCCCGAACTCGCTGCCCAGCACCGCGGTGTAGGCGGAGTTGTTCAACGTCGGGTTGTCCGTGGCCGAGCCGAAGTAGCGGCCCTTCGCCGCGGCGAGCTGACCCAGGGTCGGCCCGGCCTGGGCCGCGGACGGCGCGGCCACCGCCATGCCGACGGCGAGCGTGCCCGCGACGGCGACGGCCGTCGCGGCGAGGACGCGACGAGCGCGGCCTGCTGGTGCTGACATGTGTCTTCTCCTGACATCGGTGTCGGGACCGGCGGCGCGGGCATGCCGGGGCAGGTGGCGTGCCCGTGCGGCCGAGCGGGTGCGGGAGGGAGTCCGGTGCGCCCGCTGGTGGCCCCGGTCGGGCGTGCGTTCCCGACCGGGCCGTGATCGGCGCCGTGGGGCCGATCAGGTCTGTCGCGACCCGCGGTCGGCGGGTCCGGTGGGTGGTGCCGACGTGCGGGCCGTCACCGCGGGTGCGGCGTCGCGTCGGCGGGCTCGTAGTCGGACCAGTCGGAGGCGGCCGTGCCAACGAGGTCTGGACGCGGACTTCCAGGGCCGGCCCACGCGGTGCGACGGCCGGGTGGCCGGCGGACCGCCCGGTTCCTGGAAAGTTTCGTCAGAATCGCCGATCGTTAACGTCGCCGACGTTAAGGCGCGTCGCGTCGACCGTCAAGACGTTCGCGGCAGCCTCGTTGAAACGTTCTGCCGGTGGGCCGAGCACTAGACTCCCGGCATGCCGTCGACCAGCCACTCGCCGACCGACGCCGCCGCGCGCGGGGGCGCCACCATCGCGCGCATCGCCGAGCTGGCCGGCGTGTCCACCGCCACGGTGTCCAAGGTCGTCAACGGGCGCGCGGAGGTCGCTCCGGAGACGCGCGCCCTGGTCGAGGCGGTGATCCGGGAGCACGGGTACCGGAGGCAGAAGAAGCAGAACCGCGCGACGTTGGTGGAGCTGGTGCTCCACGAGCTCGAAGGCGCCTACGCGATGGAGGTCATCAAAGGTGTCGAGCGCGTGGCGAGCGAGAACGAGCTCGCCGTGGTGCTCACCGAGCTGCACGGCCGCCACACCCCCGGCCGCACGTGGATCGACGGCGTGCTGGCCCGCAAACCGGCGGGCGTGATCACCGTCTTCTCCGCGCCGACCCGCGCCCAGCAGGAGCAGCTGGCCAGCCGCGGCATCCCGTTCGTGTTGGTGGACCCCACGAACGACCCCGGCCAGGAGTTCCCGTCAGTGGGGACGAGCAACTGGAGCGGCGGCCTCTCGGCCACCCGCCACCTGCTCGACCTCGGGCACCGCCGCATCGCCGCCATCACCGGCCCGGCGAACTTCCTGTCCAGCCGGGCCCGCCTCGACGGCTACCGCGCCGCCCTCGACGCCGCCGAGGTCCCCATCGACCCCACGCTCATCCGCGTCGGCGACTTCAACGTCATCGACGGCCTCACCCACGGCCGGGACCTGCTCCGACTCGACCGACCACCCACCGCGATCTTCGCCTTCAACGACGCCCAGGCCCTCGGCGTCTACCAGGCCGCCCACGAAGCAGGCCTCCGCATCCCCCACGACCTCAGCGTCGTCGGCTTCGACGACCTCCCGCCCGCGCAGTGGGCGATCCCCGCCCTCACCACCGTCCACCAACCCCTCAGCGACATGGCCGCCGCCGCCACCGACATGATCGTCACCCTCGCCCAGGGCGACCCCCTCCCCCAGAACCGCCTCATGCACGCCACGGGACTCACGGTCCGCGCGAGCACCACCGCGCCCCGCCCGTGACGCCGGGGCAGCGTTGTCGTGCGGCCGACTGACCGAAATGATCGACGTCGTGGCCGGTACCGCCCTGCGGGTGGTCGGTGCCGCACAATCGTCACCGTGGGTGGAACAGCGCTGCACGTCTTCACCTCGTACACCGCCGAGCGGGTCGAGCCGATCGTGGTCGCGGAGATGACGGCCGAGGGCATGGAACGAGACGCCGCCGACCCGGAGCGGTGGCGCTCGCCCGAAGGCCTGCCCTACGCCCACTCCCTCGACCGACCGGACATCGAGACCGACCCGGCGGAACTGGAGGTCATCGCCCGGGCAGCCGGCAGGGCGACGCGCTGCTACGTCGGGCTGCACGTCTTCGTCAGCGACGTCGCGGGCCGACCCGTGCTGGGCCGCCTCGCGCAGCGATGGCGGCCTGGTACGCCCACCCCGACTTCCACGTCGTCAAGTAGTCGGCCGGGCTGCACACCCCGGTGGCCGCGGCACGGGAGTCGCCTCACCGCTCAACGCCACCACACCCCTTGCGTCGTCTCGTCGACCACGACGTCGGTGACGATGGTGTTGTGGTCGTGCCGCGCGTCGGTCAGCGCCGCCCTCGTCAGGTCCGCGTACGCGAGGTTCGCTCCGGAGAGGTTCGAGTCACGCAGGTCCGCGCTGGTCAGGTCGACCATGTAGAGCTTCGCGTTCGTGAGGTTCGCGTTGGTGAGACCCACGCCGGAGAAGTCCGCGCCGATGTAGTCGACGGTGCCGACGATCGCGTCGGTGAGGTCCGCGCGGTCCAGCACCGCGCCGACGAAGTGCGCGCCACCGAGGTTCGCGCCGACGAGGTTGGTCCCGACGAACGTCGCGTTGAGGGCCTTGGCGTACTTCACGTCCGCGCCGGCGAGGTTCGCGCCGGTGAGGTCCGCGAAGCTGACGTCGGCCCCGACCAGGTTCGCCCGCGCGAAGTTCGCCTTGACGAGGTTCACCTGTCCCAGGCACGTGTTCGTCAAGTCGACCCGGGTGACCTGGTCGTGGTCGGCGTTGCGGCGGCCCAGCACGGTCAACGCCGCCTGGACGTCCACCGCCGGCCGCTGGTCCGGGCATTCCCCCGGCATCCCGCCGTCCGCGATCGGCGGCCGGTACGGCGCGGTGCTGCGGACGAACGCGGACAGGACCTCCACGACGGTCGGGTGGTCGCGCGGCGAGTCGCGGGCCAGGCGTTCCAACGCGTAGACGGCGCCCAGACGTGCCTGCAGGTGCTCGGCGCCGGCGCGGTCGAGCTGGTCGACGGCCTTGGTGAACCGGTCCGTCAGCTGCCCCTGCTCGGCCACCGCGTTCTGCGCCCGCGTCGCCTCCAACGACCGGCCGGTGAAGTAGACGCCGGCGGCGGAGGCCACCGCGGCCACCACCGCCGCGATCGCGGTCCAGTTCCACGCCCAGCCAGGCCGTGATCGCCGTTCCCGACGCCCGGCCGGACGGCGCAGACCGGCCGGGCGGACCACTCGCGAAGACCTCTCCGCCCGGCGCGGACGGGGTAAGTGGTGCGGACTCATCGGCGAATACTGCCACGCACCGACGTCCCGGTCTCCGCAACGAGCGCGTCGGGCGTTCGGCGGGACCTACCCGCGCACCCCCGGGTGGGACGCCAGGACCGCGACGTCCTGCTTCACCGACACCAGCGTCCTGACGGTGCGGTAGCCGATCGCCTCGTTCACGCGGATCATGTGGGTGTTGTCGGCGCTCGTCGTGGTGTAGAAGCGTTCGATGTCGGGGCGGTCGGCCAGCAGTCGCCACGCCATGTGCGCCTTGATGCACCGGCCGAGGCCGTGGCCGCGGTGGGCGCGCAGCACTGACGTCTCGCGCTGCGACGCCCAACGCGGGCGGTGGGGACGGACTTCGACCTCGGTGACGCCGACGACGTCGCCGGACTCCTCGTGCACCGCCACCACCATCCGCTGGTCGACGCCACGGGCGCGCAGGTCGGCTTCGGCCTCGCGCACGCGTTCGGGTGTCCACAGTGGAGCCTGGAAGTCGATGTCGCCGAAAGGCGCGTCCCGCAGGGCGTTCCGCGCCCAGGCGAGCGAACCGAGCAGCGCGTCGGGAGTGGCGCCGGCCCAGTCCTCGACGCGGTAGCCGGCGGGCGCCGGGACGTCCCAGGTCGCCCGGTCGACCTCGGCCACCGACAACAGCTGCAGCACCATCGTGTTGACGACCCGGAACCCGACCGCGGTGGCCCAGTGCTCGCCGGCGCCGCCACGGGTGATCTCCCAGCCCTCGACGACCGTACGGCCTTCCAGCTCCGGCAGCAGGTCCCGCAGGAAGGCGGTGCCGACGCCCTGTCGGCGTTGCTCCGGGTGCACGGTGATCGTCACCAGCGAGAGGTGGCCGTTCTCCGCTTCCGGGAAGTTGGCGAACGCGATGGCCACGATCCCGCCGCCGCGCCGCAGGACCCAGCACCGACGGGGGCCGAACCCCGCCGGCGGAGTCCGCAGAGCGCCCACGAGCGCCTCGAACGTCAAGGGCGCCTCGTCCGGCCGGTCCACCGCCTGTGCCGCCAGCATCACCCGGTGGACGGCCCGCAGGTCTTCTTCCGCCGCCCCGGCGACGTCGAACGGTTCAGCCCCCATGCCGCCATTGTGCCGACGATCGACCGCGCGTGCGGCTCACCGGGTGGAATCGCGGTTGCCGTGGGCCTCCGCCGACAGGTCCTGCCAGTCGGCCCACGTCTTGAGCCGGTCGGCGTAGGCCTGCTGGAGCATCGGGTGGAAGCCCTGGCCGAAGAGCACCCGCAGGGGCGGCCGGTCGAGGTCGACGATCTTGAGGAGCGCCCGCGCCGCGGCGACCGGGTCGCCGGCGGGCTGCTTCCCGGTGACGGCGGCGATGCGCTCGCGGAAACCGTCGTAGAGGGGGTTGGTCTCGGACATGTGGCCGTTGTCGAGCGGGTCGGGGTTCTTGCCGTTCCTGGTGGCGAAGCCGCCGGGCTCGATCACGGTCACCTTGACGCCGAACCCGGCGACCTCCTGGGCGAGGGTGTCGTTCAGGGCTTCGACGGCCCACTTGGACATGTGGTACGCGCCGCCGAGCGGCATCGCGATGAGCCCGGCCGCCGACGACAGCTGGACGATGTGCCCCGCGCCCTGCTCGCGCAGGTGGGGCAGCGCGGCCTGGACGACCCACAGGGGGCCGAACAGGTTGGTCTCCAGCTGGTCGCGCAGCTCGCGCTCGGTCAGCTCCTCGATCGCGCCGATCTGCGCGTAGCCCGCGTTGTTCACGATGACGTCGAGGCGGCCGAAGTGCTCGTGGGCCCGTCGCACGCTCGCGAAGACGGCGGCCTTGTCGGTGACGTCGAGCGGCAGCGGGAGCACCGCGTCGCCGTGCTCGGCGACCAGGTCGTCGAGGCTTGCGGTGTTGCGGGCGGCAGCGGCGACCTTGTCGCCGCGCGACAGGGCGGCCTCGACGAAGCAGCGCCCCAGGCCGCGCGACGAACCCGTGACGAACCAGATCTTGCTCACGATGTCTTCCCCGTTCTCTCGTGGGTAGGCCGTTCCCAGAGGCCGGCCACAAGACACCGGGTGTTCGACCGCTGTGACGGGACGTGAGACAGGTCACCGGGGGCGGGCGGTCAGCCGAGGCGGCCCAACCACATGTGGTCGCTGCTCGCCCACCGCGCGCCCGCGAGCTCGTAACCGTGCGACCACGGCCGGAACGGAGGCGGTGTGCGGCCACGCGGACGCACACCGCCTCGTCGTCAGAGCAGCCCGCGGCGGTAGGCGGCCACCAGGCGGCGCGGCACGGTCAGCTTGCGACCGTCCAGCGTGGTCACGGGGACGAGGTCGGGTGGCGTCGCCTTCCACCGGGCGCGGCGGTGGCGGGTGTTGCTGCGCGACGTCTTGCGCTTCGGGACGGCCATCAGCTCGTCCGCTTCCCGTAGCGGCGGTTGAACTTCTCCACCCGGCCCGCGGTGTCCACGAGGCGCTGGGTGCCCGTCCAGAACGGGTGGGAGTCCGACGTCACGTCGACCGTGATGAGCGGGTAGGTGTTGCCGTCCTCCCAGTCGACGGTCTTGGCCGACGTGGCCGTCGACCGGGTCAGGAACGCCTTCCCGGTCGACAGGTCCTGGAAGACCACCGGGTGGTAGTCGGGGTGGATGCCCTGCTTCACAGCTCCTCCATCTGGTCGTGCCACTCGGCGGACGACGTCATCCTACTGGAAATGATTGTCGTTCCGCATGGCGGAGGGTGCGGCTACGGGCGACCACCGACCCGGACGGGTGGCGCGACCTCGGCGAGCCCGGCCAACGCCCGCGGCAGCGGACCCCGGTGCAGGACGCCGAGGCGCTGGGTGGCGCGCGTGAGGGCGACGTACAGCTCCGCCGCGCCACGAGGACCGTCGTCGAGGATGCGCTCCGGGTCGACGACCAGGACGGCGTCGTACTCCAGCCCCTTGGTCTCCGACGCCGCCACCGCGCCCGGCACACCGGGCGGCCCGATCACGACGCTGGTGCCCTCGCGGCCGGCCTCGTCGCGCACGAAGTCCTCGACGGCGGCGGCGAGCTCGTCCTCGGCGACCTGCCGAGCCCACGGCCGGACGCCGCTCGCGCGGACCGACTCCGGCGGCCGCACGTCCGGCGCGAACTCGGCGAGCACCGCGGCGGCGACGGACATGATCTCCGCCGGGGTGCGGTAGTTCACGGTCAGCGACCGGTAGACCCAGCGACCGGGCACGTACGGCTCCAGCACCGCGTCCCACGACGTCGCGCCGGCCACCGACCGGCGCTGGGCGAGGTCGCCGACCACGGTGAAGGACCGGCCGGGACAGCGCCGCATCAGCACCCGCCAGTCCATCTCGGACAGTTCCTGTGCCTCGTCCACCACGACGTGCCGGTAGGTCCAGTCCCGGTCGGCGGTGGCGCGTTCGACCAGGTCCCGCGTGTCCTGCTCGACCACGCGGTCCGCCAGGTCCTCGGCGTAGAGCAGGTCCGTGGCGAACAGGTGGTCCTCGTCGTCCATCGAGTCCTGGCGGCCGACGAGGCTGTCCAGCACCTCGGCCGCGTACTTCGCCTCGGCCTTCCGCTCCCGCTCGGCGGCCCGGTCGACCGACTTGTCGGGCCCGAGCAGGTCGACCAGCTCGTCCAGCAGCGGCACGTCCGAGACGGTCCAGGCGTCGCCGTCGGCGCGGAACAGCACCTCGTCGGCGCCGGCGGCACGCAGCCGCGTGCGGGAGGAGTACAGCGACCCGAGCACCTCCGCCGGCGTCAGCACGGGCCAGAGCTGGTCCAGCGCGGCGGTGAACCCGTCGTCCTCCGCCAGCTCCTTCAGCAGGTCCGCCCGCAGGCGCTCCCACGACTTGCGGTCGTCGCGGGTCAGCCACCCCTTGCCGATCCGCGGTATCGCCCGCTCGGTGAGCACGTAGGTGACGATCTCGGTGAACACCGCGCGGGCCTCGTTGTGCGGCAGCCCGCTCTTGCGCGCCTCGTCCCTCGCCCACTCGGCCGTCTCGGCGTCGATCCGCGCCGTGACGCCCCCCAGCTCCACGGGGAGCGGGTCCTCCGGCAACCGCTGGTGGTGGGCGATCGCGGCCGCGAGGACGTCGAGGATCTTCAGCGAGCCCTTCAGCCGCGCGGCCTCCGGGGAGTCCTCGGCGGTGACGCGCAGGCCCGGCACGAAGTCGCCGGTCGTCATGAAGACCACCTCCGACTCGCCCAACGACGGGAGCACGCGGCCGATGTGGTTCAGGAACGCCGGGTTGGGGCCGACCACGAGCACGCCGTGGCGTTCCATCCGCTCCCGCTGCGTGTACAGCAGGTATGCGACGCGGTGCAGCGCCACCACGGTCTTGCCGGTGCCGGGGCCGCCCTCGATCACCAGCACGCCGGGGTGGTCGAGCCGGATGATCTCGTCCTGCTCGGCCTGGATCGTGGCGACGATGTCGCGCATCCCCTCGCCGCGGGGCGCGTTGACCGCCGCGAGCAGCGCCGCGTCGCCCTGCTCCGCGCCGTCGGGGCGGCCGAGCACCTCGTCGGTGAAGCCGAGCACCTGACGGCCGCGGGTGTGGAACTGGCGGCGTCGGCGCATGTTCTCCGGGTTCGCGCCGGTGGCGACGTAGAACGCGCGCGACGCCGGCGCCCGCCAGTCGAGCAGCACCGGTTCGTACTCGTCGCCCTCGTCGAAAAGACCGATCCGGCCGATGTACGAATGCCCACCCGAAAGGGAGTCGAGCCGACCGAAGCACAGCCCGTTGTCGGCGACGTCCAGCCGCTTCGCCTCCTTGGCCAGCGCGCGCACCTCGAAATCCCGTTCCATCGGCGTGCCGCCGGTCCCCCGCAATGCCGCCGTGTACTCGCGTTTCACCCTCGCGCGCTCGGTGTCCAGCCGCCGGTGGAGATCGGTCACGTAGTGCCGCTCGGACCGCAGTTCGTCCTCGTACCCCTGTTTTGACACATGCCCCTCGCAGCGGCTAATCTGATGTCAGGTTCGGCGGGTTTTCCATTTTCCGATGGAGAGCACGCCGATTTTTTATTGTACCTGTCGCCACGCCGCACCCCTCAAGCCGCACAAATGTGCGAGATCGCCGGCAGGTGGCCCGTTTCAGCTTCGGCCGGCAATTCTGCGCCACCACCGGGGTCTTGCCGCAAGACCCCCTGTCTGCTATATGTTGAAGAGGGAAAGGGAGCGGGTGATCCCCCTTTCCGCCTCAACTCCCTCAGGCCAGGTTGGCCAGCTTCCGCTCCAGCACGGCGCGTTCGCGCTCGTTGCCGCACAGCCCCACGGCCCGCCGCAGTTCGGCGCGCGCCTCGTCGGCGCGTCCCAGCCGGGTCAGCAGTTCCCCGCGCACGCTCGGCAGCAGGTGCGAGCCCGCCAACGCCTCGGCGGCCACCAGCCCGTCCACGATCGGCAGCGCCGCGGCCGGTCCGGACGCCATCGACACGGCCACCGCCCGGTTGAGGTCGACCACCGGTGACGGCGCGAGGCGGCCCAGCGCCTCGTACAGCAGCACGACGCGCTCCCAGTTCGTCGCCTCGACCGACGGCGCGACGGCGTGGCACTCGGCGATCGCCGCCTGCAGGCCGTAGGCGCCGAGGCCCCGCCCGGCCTGCTCCGCGCGGGCCAGGG
>NZ_JBHTLK010000213.1:0-11930 GCF_042678885.1 Saccharothrix hoggarensis | reverse complement strand
CCGAGGCGCTCGGCGTCGTGCTGCCGACGTGGCAGCGGGCGCCGTTGCAGGCGTTGGCGAAGCTGCACGTCCTGGCGGGCGCGGACCTGGGCGGCGAGCTGGGCCGGCCGCGGGTTGCGGCCGGGGTGTCCGAGCGGCTCGACCTGCTGGCGCAGCTCGTCACCGGCGGCACGTCCGCCCCCGGCCCGGTGCTGGTGGCCGTCGTGCACGGCGAGCTGATGACGCTGTCGCCGTTCGAGACGGCCAACGGCGTGGTGGCCCGCGCCGCGTCCCGCCTGGCCTCCATCGCCACCGGGCTCGACCCGAAGTCGCTCGGCGTGCCCGAGGTGATGTGCCTGCGCCGGCAGAACGACTACGCGTCCGCCCTGCACGGCTTCTCCACCGGCGACGCCGAGGGCGTCACGCGCTGGCTCCTGTTCTGGTGCGAGGCACTGGAAGCCGGTGCGCGCGAGGCCCGCGGCATCGCCGACGCCGCCACCACGTAGGCGCTAGAGGAGTTCCTTCAGGACGGCGGCGGCGCGTTCGGCGTCCTCGAACGTGTTGTAGAGCGGGGCGAAGCCGAAGCGCAGCACGTCGGGCGGGCGGTGGTCGCCCAGGATCTGGCGCTCGACGAGCTGGTCCATGATCCGCCCGGCCTCCGGGTGCCGCAGCGACACCTGGTGGCCGCGCCGGTCGTCGGCCGGGGTGATCACCTCGATGCCGGGCAGGTCCTCGACCAGCCCGCGGAAGTGCGCCGTGAGCGCCAGGCCCTTCGCCCGCACGTCGGCGAGGTCCACGCCGTCCCACACGTCCAGCGCGGCGTCCAGCGCGAGCATCGAGATGATGTCCGGCGTGCCGACGCGGGCGCGGGAGACGCCGGGGTCCGGCGTGTACTCCGCGGCCATCGCGAACGGCACCTCGTGCCCGGTCCACCCCGTCAGCGGCTGCTCGAACGTCGACTGGGCGTGCTTCGGCACGTACAGGAACGCGGGCGAGCCCGGCCCGCCGTTGAGGAACTTGTACGTGCAGCCGACGGCGAGGTCGACGTTGAGCGCGTCCAGCTCGATCGGCAGCACGCCCGCGCTGTGGCACAGGTCCCAGACCACCTTCGCGCCCACCGCGTGCACCTGCTCGGTCACCTCGGCCATGTCCAGCAGCCGGCCCGTGCGGTAGTCGACGTGGTTCAGCAGCACGACGGCCGTCGTGTCCCGCAGGTCCAGGTCCTCTGGAGGCGCGGGCCGCAGCGCGAGCCCCGTCAGCTCCGCCACGGACCGCGCGATGTACCCGTCGGTCGGGAACGTGCCCTCGTCCACGACGATCTCCGCGCGGTCGGTGTTGCGCACCGCCGCCATGAGCGCCTTGAACAGGTTCACGCTGGTCGAGTCGGCGACGATGACCTGGCCCGGCCCGGCGCCGATGAGCCGCCCGATCCGGTTGCCGACCCGCTCCGGCGCCTCCCACCAGCCCTCCGCCCAGCTCCGGATGAGCCGGCGGCCCCACTGGTGGCGGACGACGTCCTGGACCCGTTCGGCGACGGCTCTCGGCGGCGCGCCCAGCGAGTTGCCGTCCAGGTAGACGACGTCGTCGTCCAGGTCGAACAGCTCGCGGGTGTGCGCCAACGGGTCGGGCATGCGCGTCATACGTGACTCCTGGCCGTCCACAGTTCCGGGAAGACAGAGCGTCGCGTCCGCTTCTCCAACCACGCAACCCCCGCCGAGCCCCCGGTCCCGGTCTTCGCCCCCATCGAGCGCCGGGTGGCGAGCAGGTGGTCGTAGCGCCAGCGGGCGAACTCCTCGGCGATGTCGGTCAACGCCTCGCCGAGCTCCAGCAGGTCGCTCGACCCGCCGCGGTAGACGTCGGCCCACACGGCCTCCACCCCGGCGTTCGGCTCGTACGGCTCGCTGACGTCGCGCTCCAGCACGTCCTCGGGGATCGGCAGGCCCTGGCGGTGCAGGGCGGCGAGCACGTCGTCGTACAGGCTCGGCTCGTGCAGCAGCCTCTCCAGCGCGTCGTGCTGCTGCGGGACGGCGCGGTGCGGGACGAGCATCGACCGGGACTTCTCGCCGAGCAGGAACTCCACCTCGCGGTACCGGCCGGACTGGAAGCCGGAGCCCTCGCCGAGGGCGTCGCGGAACGAGTTGAACTCGGCGGGCGTCATCCGGGCGATCGGCCGCCACGCCGCGTTGAGGGCCTGCATGTGCAGGTCGCTGCGGCGCAGGGTGCGGACGGCGGCGCGCAGGTCGTCGGCGCGCAGCTCCTTCTTGGCCTGCCGCCACTCGAAGCACAGCAGGCCGAAGTACAGCTCCATGACCTGCGTGATCACCAGGAACGACATCTCACGCGGGTCCTTGGACCACTGCTGCTGCAGCGAGTGCAGCACGGAGGCGTGCACGTAGTCCTCGTAGGGCGTCGTGCCGCCGAAGTCGAGTTTGGGTGCGACCGGACAAGTCATGCCTTCATCATGACCGCGCGTTGGAGTGATCTGAATGGGTGACGAATGATGTTCAGCCGGAAAGTTCTTATGACCGTCAATCGGCCAGGCCTTGTAGGTTTGTGATCGTGAGCATCGAATTGGACGGCGTGGACTGGGCGCTGCTGGAGGCGCTGCAGGAGGACGCGCGGCTCTCGTACAACGAGCTGGCGCGGCGCGTGCACGTGTCGCCGCCGACGGTCGCGCAACGGGTCCGGCGGCTGGAGAACGCGGGCGTCATCACGGGCTACCGCGCGACCGTCGACCCGACGGCGGTCGGGAGGTCGGTGGTCGCGCTGGTGCGGATGAAGTGCTACGGCCCGCGGTGCATCACCGTGCACCCGGAGCTGCTCGACGACTGCCCCGAGGTGGTGGAGGTGGTGCGGCTGACCGGCGACATCTGCTCGGTGGTCAAGGTCGTGACCACGTCGATCAGCGAGTTGGAGCGGTTGCTGGTGCGGCTGGGCGGCTACGGCGAGACGTCCAGCGCGATGGTCCTGTCGACGCCTATCCCGTGGCGTCCGGTGCTAGCCGGCTGAGCGCCAGCCGGACGTGCCCCTGGGTGCGTTCCAGCGCCTCCGCGGCGCGGGCCGCGGGCACGTTGGCCAGCAGGTGCACCAGGGCCACCTTCAGGTCGCCGCCCGCGTCGGCCAGCGCGGTCGTGCACTCCTGCTCGCCCAGTCCCGTCGCCTCGCGCAGGATGCGGACCGTGCGGCCGCGCAGCTTCGCGTTGGTGGCGCGCATGGACACCATCAGGTTCGAGTACGTGCGGCCGAGTCGCACCATGACGGCGGTCGAGAACGACGTCAGCACGAGCTTCTGGGACGTGCCCGCCTTCATCCGGGTGGAGCCCGCGATGGCCTCCGGGCCGGTGTCGACGGTGATGAGCACGTCGACGTCGACCGGCGCGGACCCGATCGGGTTGTTGGACACCAGCACGGTGTGCGCGCCGATCGTGCGGGCCTCTTCCAGCGCGGCCACCACGAACGGCGTGCGGCCGGACGCCGTCACGCCCACCACCAGGTCGCCCGCCACCGCGTGCCTGCGGATCTCGGCGGCGCCGTCCGAACCGCGGTCCTCGACGTTCTCCACCGCGTTGACCAGGGCTTCCCGGCCGCCCGCGTGGTGCGCGACGAACCAGTCCGGCGGCGCGTTGAACGTCGGCACCAGCTCGGCGGCGTCCAGCGTGGCCAGCCGGCCGGACGTGCCCGCGCCGACGTAGTGCACCCGCCCGCCCGAGCGCAGGGCGCCGACGGCGAGGTCCGCCGCGCGGGCCAGCTCGGGCAGCACGGCGGCCACGGCGGCCGGGACCAGCTGGTCCTCGGCGTTGATCAGGCGGAGCACGTCCAGCGTCGAGAGCCGGTCGATGTCCTCGGTCCGCGGGTTCCTGGCCTCGGTGGGGGACTCCACCCGGACCGCGACATCGTTCCGGTTCGTCGTCATTTAGCGGACTCCCGACGTCGCCTGCCATCCGGTCGCGCCCCCAGGCGGTGCCCCGAGACCGCGTCGTACGTGGCCTCCAGGGCCGTCTTGGCGCTGTCCACGTGCCGCTGGGCGATGCCGATGAACAGGCAGTCGATCACGGTGAGCTGGGCGATCCGGCTGGCCATCGCGCCCGAGCGGAACGTGGTCTCCCGCGCCGCCGTGGTCAGCACGTGGTCGGCGACCTCGCTGATCGGCGCGCGGGGGAAGTTGGTCAGCGCGACCGTGGTCGCGCCGTGCTCCTTGGCCACCCGCAGCGCCTCGACCGTCTCCGACGTGGAGCCGGTGTGCGAGATGCCCACCGCGACGTCCGCCCCCGTGAGCACGGCGGCGGACGTCAGCGCGATGTGGGTGTCGTTCCAGGCGAAGCAGGTTCGCCCTATGCGGTGAAGCTTCTGCTGGAGGTCGAACGCGACGAACGCGCTGGCGCCGAAGCCGTAGACGTCGACCCGGCGCGCACCCGCCACTGCCTCCACCACCGCCTCCAACGTCTCGACGTTCAACTGCTCGGCTGTCTCCTCGACCGCCCGCGCGTCCGCGAACGCCACCTTGCCGACGACCTGGCGCAGGTCGTCGCCCGGGCCGATGTCCCCGCCCAGGTCGCGGTCGGGGCGCATCGACGTGCGGGCCGTGTCGGCGGCCAGCGCTATCCGCAACTCCGGGTAGCCGCCGACACCGATGGCCTTGCAGAACCGGGTCACCGTCGTCTCGCTGGTGCCCGCGGCCTCGGCGACCTCGGTGATGCTGCGGTGGGCGACGGTGGCCGGGTTGTCCAGCACGACCTTGGCCACCCGCTGCTCCGCCCGGGCCAGGCCCGGCAGGAGGGAACGGATCTTGACCAGGGGACTGGAGTCGGCGGAACTTTCGGTGGACACGTGGGAAACTTACTAACCGCTCAACGCACGGTCAACGCAGGGTGGGAGTAACTCACCCCAACCGTGACCGAATCTCCCCCCTTGGTGGGAGGGAGAAGTCGGCATGTCACTAACGGTCCACGGCTCGCCACCCTTCGGCGTCCAAACCGGTCGGCTCCTGCTCCGCGTCGAACAGCGCGCCCTGCTCGTCGGTCACGCGCACCGCGTCCACGTACACGCCGCGGCCGTCGTAGCCCGTGCCCCGGTCGTACCGCCAGCGGAACTTCAGCGCCGACTCCGTGCCGACCTCGACCCGGTGCCACCGCCGCTCCCCGTAGCCGGCCAGCACGTGGACCTGGCGCCACGTCGTGCCGTCGTCGGTCGCCTCGACCACGACCTTGTCGCTCGCGTCGAGGTCCACGAACGCCCAGAACGACAACGTCTGCCGGTCCGCGCGCCGTTCGAGGTCACGGGTGGTGACCGTGCCGCCGTCCGACTGCGGCGTCAGCGCCGTGCCGCGGTGCGGCCGCACGGCCATCGCCTGCGCCAGGCCGTTCGCGACCGCGCGCCGCGCCGGGTTGATCGAGCCCCAGTTCCGGCTCGGGTGCACCCGGTTGGTCAGCAGGATCGCGATCGACCGCGACAGCGGGTCCAGGACCAGCGTGGTGCCCGTGTAGCCGGTGTGGCCGGCGGACCTCGGCGAGGTCAGCGCGCCCATGTACCAGCGCTGGTCCAGCTCGAAGCCCAGCCCGTGCGAGTTGCCGGGGAACGCCTGGTTGAAGTCCGTGAGCATCAGCTCGACGGTGGCCTCCTCCAGGATGCGCCGGTCGCCGTACGCGCCGCCGTTGAGGATCGCCTGGCCGAGCACGGCCAGCTCGGGCGCCGTGGAGAACACGCCCGCGTGGCCCGCCACCCCGCCCAGCGACCAGGCGTTCTCGTCGTGCACCGAGCCCCGGATGATGCCCCGGCCCGCCTGGTACTCGGTCGCCGCGACCCGGTCCAGCTTGGCGGCAGGCGGGTTGTAGCCGGTGTCCACCAGGCCGAGCGGCGCCGTGATGTCGTCGCGGACCAGCTCGTCCAGCTTCTTGCCGGACCACTTCTCCGCCAGCAGGCCGAGCGTGATCAGGTTGAGGTCCGAGTACAGGTACGTCGTGCCCGGCGCGCTGCGCGGCTTGGTGTCCATCACGGCCTTGATCCGCGACGGGACGTCCGGGTACTGCGACCACAGCGGCAGCCACGCCACCAGCCCGGAGGTGTGGGTCAGCAGCTGCCGGACCGTGATCGACCCCTTGCCGTTGACGCCGAACTCCGGCAGGTGCCGCGCCACCGGGTCGTCCAGCCCGAACCGGCCCAGCTCGTGCTGGCGCATCACCACGATCGAGGTGAACAGCTTCGAGATCGACGCCAGGTCGAAGATCGTGTCCGGCGCCATCGGCACCCGCTGCGCCTCGGGCAGCTCGGTGCCGGCCCCGTCGGAGTAGCGGACCGCCCACCCCGTCGGCTCGTGCGTCACCACGGCGCCTTCGTGGGCGAACAGCGTGACGGCGCCCGCGAACAGCGGGTGGCCGCTCGCGTCGGGCACGGTGTAGCGCTGGACCTGCGCCAGGGCGGCGTCCAGCGGGGCCGGGTCGAGTCCCACGTGCTCGGGGGTACCCGGTCGGAGCACGCTGCTCGCCCAGCCCTCGTGCGGCCGGTCGAACCGGGCCTCGCGGCCCTCGGCGTGCGCCGGCGTGGTGAACAGCATCGTCGTCGCGATCAGCAGGGCAGGGATGCGCATCGCCGTTCTCCCTCTACCGGTAGACCAGGTACGGCCGGCGGGTGGCCTCGAACGCGGCGAGCTCGTCGGCCCAGGCGCCGACCACCTCGTCGGCGCCCGCGCCCGCGTCCACCATGCGCCGCAGGCGGTCCGAGCCGCTGAGCTTGTCGATGTAGTGGTCCGGCCGCCACGCGAAGACCTGCGGGTAGCGGGCCTTCGCCGTGACGATCATCGCGACCGCGGTGCGCGGCGCGTCGAAGGCGTGCGGGTCGGTGAGGTGCAGGGCGACACCGCCGCACAGCTTGTTGGCGAACTTGTTGAACGTGGGCGTGAAGTAGGTCTCGCGGAACCGGACGCCGGGCAGCCCCAGCGCGTTGAGGTCCTCGGCCCACCGCCAGTCCAGACCGGGCGCGCCGATCGTCTCGAACGGGCGGGTCGTGCCGCGGCCCTCGGAGAACACCAACCCCTCGAACAGGCACGTGCCGGGGTAGACGAGCGCGGTGTCGTGCGTCGGCACGTTGGGGCTCGGCGGGACCCACGGGAGGCCGGAGTGCAGGTCGTCCCGCTTCCAGCCTCTGACGTCGACCACCTCGAGGCTGCTCACCCGGCCGCCGTCGGTCGGCAGGAACTCGCCGTCGAACAGCCGCGCCAGCTCGCCGATCGTCATGCCGTGCTGCTGGACGATCGGCTTGCGGCCGACGAACGTCGCGTGGGCCGGGTCGAGCTGCGGCCCGCGGGCGGTGCCGCCGACCGGGTTGGGGCGGTCGAGCACGACGAACCGCACGCCGGTCGCGGCGGCGGCCTGCATCACCGCGTACATGGTCCAGATGTAGGTGTAGAACCGCGCGCCGATGTCCGCGATGTCGAACACGAGCGTGTCGACACCCGACTTGGCGATCATCCCGGCGATCTTGGCGGTGCTCGCGCCGTAGGTGTCGTAGACCGGGATGCCGGTGCGCGGGTCGAGGTAGTTGCCCTCCGAGCCGCCGGCCTGCGCCGTGCCGCGGAAGCCGTGCTCGGGGCCGAACGCGGCCACCGGCGCGATCCCGGCGGCCACCATCGAGTCGACGATGTGGGTGTGGTCGCGCAGGACGCCGGTCGGGTTGGTGACCACGCCGACCTTGTGGCCCGCGAACCGCCGCCAGCCGTCCTGGGCCAGCTGCTCGGCCCCGGTGTCGATGGTGCGCGGCCGGTCCGGGTGCTCCGGGTTGTCCGGGTTCCCGGTCGCGCCGGCGGTACCCGGGGTGAGGGCGCCGAGCGCGGGGACGGCGAGCGCGCCGGCGAGGAAGTGTCTGCGGTCCATGAAGGTCACCAACCCATGCCGTGGCCGAAGGGGTACGGAGTCGGTCCGGGCACCGCGACCGGCAGCTTGCCGGTCGGCGCGACCTCGCCGGTGATCACCGCGGCCAGGGACTCCATCGAGACCGGGCCGTAGGAGTAGGTGGCCAACCACGTCGGCGCGGCCGTGTGGGCCACGTCGTACGGGTTGCGCACGGCGACCGCCACGACGGGTTTGCCGGTGGCGAGGAGCCTGGTCAGCAGGGTTTGCTGCGCGGCCTGCTGGGACAGCCCGTTGGTGAGCACGACGACCACGTCCGCGTTGGCCGACGCCTGCACGGCGGCGTTGACCTGGGCCGCGGTCGGGGCCGCGCCCGTGGGCAGGGCCGTGCCGCCGAGCGCGGTGGCCAGGGTGCGGGTCGTCGTCTCGCCCCAGCCGGTGACGAGGGCGGCGGTGGGCTTGGCGGCCAGCGGCAGCACGCCGGCGGAGTTGCGGACGGCGGTGATGGTGCGGTCGGTGATCCGCCGCGCCTCGGCCAGGTGCTCGGGCGTGCCGACGCGGGAGGCGACCTGGTCGAGGTCGACCTGCCGGTTGTTCAGCATGCCGCGCTGGAACTTCATCCGCAGCACCCGCAGGACGCTCCGGTCGATGCGCTCCTCGGTCAGCTCGCCGCCGCGCACGGCGGCGAGGACGCTGTTCACCGCGACGTCCAGCTTCACCGGCATGAGCAGCTGGTCGACGCCCGCCTTCAGCGCCAGCACGGGGATCTCGGCGTCGGGGTGCATCTGCCGCACGCCCGCCATCGCCAGCGAGTCGGTGATGACCACGCCGTCGTAGCCCAGCTTGTCCCGCAGCAGGTCGAGGACCGGCTTGGACAACGTCGCCGGTTCACCCGACGGGTCGATCTTCGGCATCCGGATGTGCGCGGTCATGATCGAGTCGACGCCCGCGGCGATGGCGGCCGTGAACGGCGGCGCGTCCAGCCGCTCCCACTCCTCGACGGTCCGGTCGACCTTCGGCAGCGTGGTGTGGCTGTCCTCCGCCGTGTCGCCGTGGCCGGGGAAGTGCTTGGCGGTCGCGCTCACGGCGTGCGGCGAGAGGAAGCGGCCCTGGTAGCCGCGCACCTGGGCGGCGGTCATCTCGGCGGCCAGCGCCGGGTCGCTGGAGTAGGAGCGCACCCCGATGACCGGGTTCACCGGGTTCGAGTTGACGTCCGCGTCCGGCGCGAAGTTCTGGTTGACGCCCATCGCCCGCAGCTCGCGAGCGGTGATCTCGGCGGCCCGCTCGGCGTCCGCGGTGCTGCGACCGGCGCCCAGCGCCATGTTGCCGGGGAACTGGGTCGCGGGCGGCCCGATGCGGGTGACGATGCCCATCTCCTGGTCGATGGAGATGGCCAGGGGGATGTCGCTCGCCCGCTGGAGGCCGTTGGACAGCGCGGCGATCTGCCGCGGCGTGTCGATGTTGTCGTAGCTGGAGTTGTTGAAGTAGATGACGCCGCCCGGCTGGTACTTCGCGACCACCTCGGCGGGCGTGGCCACGCCGAAGTCGCGCAGGTTGCCGGGGTGCGCCTCGTCCGGCGACTGGCCGTGCAGGTAGGTGACGAACAGCTGGCCGACCTTCTGCTCCAGCGACATGCCCGCGAGCATCGAGGCGACGCGCTCGGCTCCGGGCGGGCCGGTCTGGTCCGGTGGTGCGGCATGGGCGGGTGATGCCACGACGGAAGCCGCGGCCACGGCGACGACGACGAGCGGACGGAGCACTGCGGCCTCCCACGCTGGGAAATCTTCCACCACTTAGTGACGGCATTCGGCAAGTTACCCACGTCACAAGAGCGGGTCAACGGGTTGCTCTGCGTGGGCATTGTGCTCGGGGGCGCCGACAGAACCGGGCGCTCCGCTCGTCACCCGATCGGGCGTTATCACGGGGCCGGCGCCGTGGCCAGGGCTTGCCGGGGCGCGGTGGAGCCGCCTTCGGGCTGCTTCGGGGCGGACATCGGGTCAGGTCGGGGGTGCGGGGGCGGGCGGGCGGGCGCGCACAGACAGACGGTGGGCCCCTCGATGTGAGGGGCCCACCGTCGACAGCGCGGACTTTCGAGTTACCAAGCGTGCAACTCGTGTCGTACCGACCTGGCCTCGGCGTCCGGCGTCCCGGTACGCAGGCCCTAGACGACAAGCCTCCCGCGGCGTGCTGCGCGTGGGTGTCTCGAAGTCCGCGCACGGAGCTCTGCCGGGGTGGACGCTGCTTCTCTTCCGCTTCGTCCCTGGCCGACCCGAGGTCCGCACTTCCTTTGTAGTGCGTGTTCGGCGGCACGGCAAGGGCTCGATGGGGTGCACCGGTCAAGCGACGTTCAGTAGCGGAACCGCTGTCGTGACAGGGGTTTCACGTTGGTTCGACGTCGTTGACACCGCCGTCCGGGGGGAGGGCGGGTGAATCAGCTCCGACGCCGCCTGCGCAGGCCGTACCAGGCCACGCCGGCGGCCGTCGCGGCGCCGAGACCGATGGCCGTGACGGCCACCGCCGTGCCCGACGGGCGGGGGATGCGGGCCCGCAGCGACACCGGGTCGGAGAACGTCAGCACCGGCCACCCGCGCTGCGCGGCGACCTTGCGCAGCGCGCGGTCCGGGTTGACCACCGTGGGGTGGCCGACGGCCTCCAGCAGCGGCAGGTCGGTGATCGAGTCGGAGTAGGCGTAGCAGCGGCTGAGGTCGTAGTCGTGCTGCTCGGCGAGCTGCTTGATCGCGATGGCCTTGTTCTCGCCGGCGCAGTAGAAGTCGACCTCGCCCGAGTAGCGGCCCGTCGAGACCACCATCCGCGTGCCGACGCTGTGCGTCGCGCCGACCATCGTCGAGATGGGCGCGACCAGCTCCTCGCCGGAGGCGGACACCACCACCACGTCGTGGCCCTCCGCCTTGTGGTCGGTGATGAGCTGGGTGGCCTCCTTGTAGACGAGGGGGTCGACGATGTCGTGCAGCGTCTCCTCGACGATCGAGCGCACCTGCTCGACGTCCCAGCCCTCGCAGAGCGCGGTGATGTGCGAGCGCATCCGGTCCATCTGGTCGGCGTCGGCGCCCGCCAGCATGAACACGAACTGCGCGTAGGCGCTCTTGAGCACCGCACGCCGGTTGATCAGGCCCTCTTGGAAGAACGGCCGGCTGAACGCCAGCGTGCTCGACTTGGCGATGACGGTCTTGTCCAGGTCGAAGAACGCGGCGACGCGACTGCCTTCGGTGGCGTGCTCGGTCACCGGTCCAGCTTAAGGCGGTGGGGTGGCGGTCGGCCGCCAACGCCGGTTCGGTGGTTTACGAAATTGGTGTGCGGTCCGCCGAATTTTCCGCGTCCACTCAACGGAAGACACGCATGAGCGCGTCTTGTGGGGATACAGTAGACGCGTCCGGCTCGACCGGACAGGTTCAGTCCGACCCCCCGGGACTGAACCAATGACGACCCCCGTCCCTCCCCCCTGGCGGGGGTCGTCCCATGTCCGGGGTCGGTTTTGCGGGACGTCGCGCTGGACCTCCGCGCCGCTTGCTCCCCTTCTTGCATCAGCCTCCGATGTTCTGTCGCCGTGTGCGTGCCGACGGCTCCTCGAACGTCCGCTGCCGCTGTCCGTGGGTCGAGTTGTCCACAGGTTGCCGACTTGTCCACATGTTGATCATGAACCGTTGTGTGCTTCCTCACCGCTCGACACCGTGGAACCCGTAGATCGAGAACGGGGAGGACGGCATGGAGCGACCGGTGGCCCTGGTGGCCGACGAAGGTCTGGTCGACGAGGTGCTGCACGCGGCGGCGGTGGCCGGCTGCGAGGTGGAGCGCGTGGTCGACGTGGCGGCGTTGCGCGGTCCCTGGCACGGCGCGCCCGCGGTGGTGCTCGACGAGGCCGCCGTGGTCGCGTGCGAGGCCGAGGGCTTCCCGCGCAGGGCGGCGGTGTTCGTCGTCGGCGCCGGTCCACCCGATCCGGCGACGTGGCGGCGTGCCCTGGCGTTGGGCGCGGAGCAGGTGTTGGAGCTGCCCGCCGACCACGAGCGCCTGCGCGCCGTGCTGGCCGACGCCGCCGAGGGCGGTCCGGCGGGTGACGGCCGCGTGCTCGCCGTGCTCGGCGCGCGTGGCGGT
>NZ_JBHTLK010000212.1:0-11951 GCF_042678885.1 Saccharothrix hoggarensis | reverse complement strand
CTGGGCGACGGCCGCGACGGCGTCACGCCGGGCGCGGTCGAGCAGGTCGAGTTCGCCCTTCGCGCGCGTGGCGGCCAGGCCGGCGCCCAGCTCGCGGGCCACCTCCACCCGCAGCTGGGAGTCGCCGAACAGGACGGGCTCGGGACCGCCGGCGCGGCGCAGGGCGTCACCGAGGACGTCGGCGGCGTTGCGGGTGCGGCTGGCCAGGAGCACCGAACGGCCCGCGGCGACGGCGTGCAGCGCGATCGCGGCCAGGGTGTGCGTCTTGCCGCTGCCGGGCGGTCCGCCGATGACGGTGACCGGCGCGGACCGGGCCGCCACCACGGCCGCCTGCTGGCTCGGGCTCAACGGCAGCGCCGCCCGGTCGCCCGTCACCGAACCGCCCGCCGCGACATCGTCCGCGGACGGGTCGGTGGGGGAGTAGAGGCCGGCCAGCGCCGTCTCCTCCACGCCCTGGGCCTTCGCCCACGTGTACAGCACCGCGCCGCGCTCCGTGCTGACCACCGGCTCACCCGCGTGCAGCCCGGCCCCCGCGACGACGACCAGGTCGTCCCCGCCGATCAGGCGGCGCGGGTCGTGCTCCGGGCCGAGCACCGGCACGTCGGCGAACCCGCTCGCGGTCAGCGCCGCGTCGATCCACTCGGCGGACCGGTCCAGCCGCGTCTCCAGCTCCGCCGCCTTCGCCCAGTCGGCGAGCAGCGGGAACACCGCCACGTCACCGGCGGCGTGGAACGTGTAGCGGCGGCCGCCCGCGTGGCGCAGCCGCACCGGCCGCGACACCAGCGGCAGGCACACCCGCCGGCGCTGCCCGTTCACCGTCGCCGGGCCGCACAGGAACGCCCACCCCAACCGCAGCAGCCGATCCTCCTCGTGCAGCGCGTCGAACGACGCCAGCCGCTCCACGGTGGCCCGCTGCTCCGGCCGGGCGGTCCACGACCGCGACGTCCACCCCGGCCGGCCCTCCTCAGCGGTGAGCGCCTGCCAGCCGGTCTCGTCCGCGCCGAGCCACACCAGACCGGCGGTCCTGGTCAGGTCCAGCTGCACCCGCTGCGGCTGTTCGGACGCGCTGAGACGGGCCAGCGTGCGCAGCACGGCGGGAACGGTCACGGGGAAATCCTGCCATCCCGCCCACCGGCGATCAGGCCCGTGCGGTGTAGACGGCGAAGCTCGGGCTGCGGCGCAGCGGACCCCAGAACGCCTCGCCGCGCCCGTCGTCGGGCACGACCGTGGGGTGCCGGGTGACGTCGTGCAGCCCCGCGCGGCCCAGGGCGGCCGCGAACGCGTCACCGGGCCAGAAGAACGAGTCGAAGTCGAACGGCGGATCGCCGTGCACCCGCACCACGACGGGCTGCCGCACGCCGGGCGGCCCGCTGCGGACCACGTCGTAGCCGTAGCGGCCGTAGTCGGCGAGCAGGTCCCAGTCCGCGTCCGGGTTCGGCGTCAGCACGGCGAGCGTGCCGCCGGGCACGAGGTTGGCCCGCAGGTTGCCGGTCATCCGGTCGAGCGCGGCCTCGTCCTCGGCGTACCCGAGCAGCCACACCGCGGTCACCACGTCGAACCCGCCGAGCACGGGCAACGCCGCCGCGTCGTGCCGGTGGTAGGCGATGCCCAGCGGCTCACGGGCCTCCACGGCCCGGGCGTGGGCGACCATCTCGGCCGCGGAGTCGACGCCCACCACGCGGTCCGCGCCCAGCCTGCGGAACTCGCGCGGGTAGAACCCGGTGCCGCACGCCACGTCCAGCACGGACCGCCCGCGCAGGTCGGGCAGCGCGGCCAGGAACGTGGCGCGTTCCGCCAGGCCCGTGGGGATGTGCTTGGTGCGTTCGTACAGCTCGCCGAGCGCGTCGTACTGCTCGTCCGATTCGGCCATCCGTCGACCCTAGGGCCGGCCGTAGAGGTGCGGGTACCCGGAACCGGCGAAGTGCTCGGCGAACGGGCGATCCGCCGCGGACAGCCGGATGAGCGCCCCGTCCCGCTCCAACGCCTGCTGGATGACCGCCAGGTGGCCGGGGTGCGCGCCGAGCGCCACGACGACCTCGGCGACGTGCTCCGCCTTCACCTGCTCGCCGATCGGGGCGAGGCACTCGCGCACGGCGAGCGCGTCGGCCTCCGCGACCCGGCGGCCCAGGCGCGCGTCGCCGGCGGGGGAGCGGGCGAGCGCGACGGCGAACCGGTCGACGACGACCTCGTCCCGCGCCGGGTCGCCGAACTCGGCCAGCAGCGCCAGCGACAGCATCTCGTACGCGGCGCGGACGCGTTCGGCGCCGATCGACCGCGGCGCGACGCGGAAGCCGCGCACCAGCCGTTCCGCCGTCGCCACCACGTCCCGCCGACGCACCACGCCGTCGGAGTTGGAGTCGAACAACCGCACCCGACGCGTGAGCCTTCCGACGAGGTTACCGTCGTCCGTGACGAACCCCGGGTTGTCCATGACGCCCCCCGCGTCGATGCTATCGGCGGCGGACGGTCATTTCATTGCCTGAACGGCTGAACACGCAAGGGTGACGTGACGGTGTCAGCGGCCGAACAAGCCGACCAGCGTGCCGTGCGCCAGCACCCGTCCCTTGACCGCGCCGCGCAGGTCGTCCCCGGTGACGCCCTCGCCCAGACCGAGTGGCCGGTCCACGGCGTACACGCGGAAGAAGTACCGGTGCGGCTCGTCGCCGACGGGCGGCCGCGGCCCGCCCCAGCCGACGTCGCCGTAGTCGTTGCGGCCGACCACCGCGCCCGACGGCACCGACCCCTCCTCGATCGCCGTCACGTCCGCCGGGATGCCCGTGACGACCCAGTGCGTGAACGTCCCGCCCGGCGCGTCCGGGTCCTCGCACAGCACCGCCACCTCCGCCGTGCCCGCCGGCACGTCCGACCACTCCAGCGGAGGCGACGTGTCACCGCCGTCGCGCGAGTACCGGTCGGGGATCATGGTGTGACCGCTGAACGCCGAGCTGCGCGCGTGCAGGCCGCCGTCGTCGGGGACGCCGCCCCCGCCACCCGCCGGACCCGCGGCGCGCTCGCCGAGCGCACCCGGCGGGTAGACGTGCCGGAGTTCGTCGTCGGCGCGCACGTCGGGCGCGCCCTGGTCGTCCTCGGCAAGCACGCCCGTGCGGCGCACGTCGTTGGAGTGGCTCCCCGGATCGGGCATGGTCGGCTCCCTTCCACTCGTCCGACCAGTGGCCTACCCACCTCCGCCGCGCGTACACCCGCCGGACCACCCCGGCGTCCTGTTGGCCCTGTGACCGCCGTCCGCGCCCCGGCACACTGGAGTCGGCGGCGCTTCCCCCGTTGCCCGACACGAGGGGGAACGAGCATGACCAGGTACCGGGCGGCCCTGGCCGCCGCCGCACGCGGCTGGCCCGTCGTGCCGCTGCGCCCGCACGCCAAGACGCCCGCCCTGCGTGGCTGGGACGACGCCGCCACCCTCGACCGCCGCCGCATCCGGCACTGGTGGTCCCGCCGGCCGTACAACGTCGGCATCTCGTGCGGCGCCGCCGGGCTGCTCGTCGTCGACCTCGACGTGCCGCACGGCCGCGAGGCGTTCGCCCGCCGCGCCTGGCAGCACGGCGCCGAAGACCCGCGCGACACGTACACGGTCGCCACGCCCAGCGGGGGAGAGCACCGCTACTTCCGCGCGCCCGACGTGCCGCTGGGCAACACGGTCGGCCGCATCGCGCCGCACGTCGACACCCGGGGCGTCGGCGGGTACGTCGTGGCGGCCGGTTCGCTGCTCGGCCACCACCGCTACCGGGTGGTGCGCGACGGCCCGGTCGCCGACGCCCCCGAGTGGCTGGTCGCCGCCCTCACCCCGCCGCCGCCCGACCACCCGCCGATCCCCGCGCAACGACCCTCGCCGCGCCGCGTCGCCGCCTACCGCGCGGCCGTCGTGGACGGCGAGGTGGAACGGGTCCGCGAAGCCCGCCCCGGCGGACGCGCGCACACCCTGTTCACCGCCGCGTGCCGGCTCGGCGAGCTGGTCGGCGCGGGCTGGCTGGACGAGGCAACCGTGACGTCACTGCTCCTCGCGGCCGCGTCGGCGCACGACGGCGTCGAGGGGTGGACCGCACGGGAAGCGGCGCGCCACGTCGAGAACGGCATCGCGGCAGGCCGTCGGCGGCCCCGCGTGCTGCGGTGAGACGTGCCGCGGTGAGACGTCACTCGGGCACGTCGAGCCCGTCCCGGTCCGCCCACTCCAGCAGCGGCTCCAGCGAGAACACCGCGTCGTCGATGCCCGCGTGCAGGTCGCCCAGCTCGGCGAACCGCGCGGGCACCGTCGCGATCGTGAAGTCACGCGGATCGAGCGCGTCGACCTCGTCCCACCGCACCGGCGTCGACACGGTCGCCTCCGGCACGCCCCGCACCGAGTACGCGGCCGCGATCGTGTGGTCACGCGCATTCTGGTTGTAGTCCACGAACAGGCTCCGGGGATCGCGGTCACGCCGCCACCACGCCGTCGTCACGTCGTCGGGCGCGCGCCGCTCCACCTCGTGCGCGAACGCCAACGCCGCCCGCCGCACGTCGGCGAAACCCCACTCCGGCTTGATCCGCACGTAGATGTGCATGCCGGCGCCACCCGACGTCTTCGGCCAGCCCACCGCGCCCAGCTCGTCCAGCACCTCGCGCGCCACGTGCGCCACCCGCCGCACGCGCGAGAACGGGCAGTCCGGCATCGGGTCCAGGTCGATGCGCCACTCGTCCGGCTTCTCCGTGTCGAACCGCCGCGAGTTCCACGGGTGGAACTCCACCGTCGACATCTGCACCGCCCACACCACGTCCGCCACGTCGGCCACGCACAGCTCGTCGGCGTGCCGGTTGTACCGGGGGAAGTGCACCCGCACCGTCCGCACCCACGGCGGCGCGCCCTGCGGCAGCCGCTTCTGGTGCACCTTCTCGCCCGACACCCCCGACGGGAAGCGGTGCATCATGCACGGCCGGTCCCGCAGCGCCCGGACGATCCCGTCGCCGACCGACAGGTAGTACCGGGCCAGGTCGAGCTTGGTCTCACCGCGTGCCGGGAAGTACACGCGATCGGGGTTGGAGATCCGCACGACGCGGTCCCCGACCTCCAGCTCCACGGAAGGCGACTTTCCGGCCATGCGGGCAACCTAACCCGGATCGCGCCGATCAGCGCGCCGCCGACCGCGGACCCGCGCCCGGACGGCACCGCGCCGCCCGAGGCCCTGGCGGCTCCGGCCTGGCCCCCGCCCCAACCCGGCTCGCTCAATCGCCCCACCCACCCGGCTCGGCCACCACGGCCCGGGCTCAGCGACCACGGACGGGCTCAGGCCTCCCGGCCCGGCTCGACCGCACGTCGTGCCGTCACCGCCGCGCGCACC
This sequence comes from Saccharothrix hoggarensis, assembly GCF_042678885.1. GTDB lineage: Bacteria > Actinomycetota > Actinomycetes > Mycobacteriales > Pseudonocardiaceae > Actinosynnema > Actinosynnema hoggarensis. The sequence goes on along the minus strand of NZ_JBHTLK010000212.1, from coordinate 6,621 downwards.
ACCTCGTCCACCCCGACACCGGCGCGGGCCACCACCTCACCCGACCGGTCCCACACCGCCGAACGGCCCGCCGCCTCCCCGTACCCCTCGCCCGTCGAGCCGGCGAAGCTCGCCACCGCCACCCACACCCCGTGCTCCACCGCGATCCGCCGGGCCCGCTCGTGCTGGAGCGCCGACTGCCACGCGTGGTCCAGCATGCCCGCCACGTAGACGTCCGCGCCCGCCGCCACGGTCGCCGCCGCGTGCCCCGGCCCCCGGACGTCCTTGCACACGGCCAAACCCAGCCGCACCCCGTCCACCTCGACCACCGCGGGCGCGTCGCCGGCCCGGAAGCACTCCGCCTCCGCGTCACCGAGCCACATCTTCCGGTACACCGGCCGCACCCCCGCGCCGGACACCTCCAGCACCCCGATGTGCGGCCCCTCCACCGGGGCGCCGGCCAACGCCACCGACCCCGTCTCCGCGCACGCCTCCACCAACGGCCCCAACCCGTCGAACGGCACCGGCGGCGCGTCGAGGTGGTACCCGGTCAACGACATCTCCGGGAACACCACCACCCGCGCCCCGGCCGCGCGCACCGCCTCCGCGTGCGCCACCACGTTGGCGGCGACGTCGTGAGGGGTGCAGCGCGGCTGGGCTACGGCGATCGTGATCACCCCACGACCCTAACGCGGCACCTTCGACCACTCCACGTCCGACGCGAGGTAGAAGCCGGTGTACGCGGGCTGGTTGTACGCCGTCTGCTGCCGCGCCACGTCCGCCCGGTACTGCGGGTCGTGCATCAGCGTGTACATCTTGTGCCCGGTGACCTCCGTGCTCACGTAGATCCGCAAGGCCGAGCTGTCCGCCTTGCGCACCACCAGCTCCTCGCGCCAGTCGCCCAGCACGTCGGCCACCAGCGACGGGTTGCCCTTGGTGCCGTTGTTCGTGCGCGTGCCCCCGGCCGTCAGCACCGTCCCGCGCCGCCAGTCCTTGATCGACGGCGTCACGTCGCCCGCCCCGTCCACGACCTGCGTGGTCAGGTCGGCCGCCCAGCGGATGCTCGCGTTCGTGCCGGGGATCGCCGCCGACAGGGGACGCCCGTCCGCCGACCACAGACCCACCGCGCCCGAACCGCCCGGCACCGACGCCCACGTCTCCAGACCGGGCTCGGCCGGCAGCACGTCACCGATCATGCCGCGCCCGGTGTCCCGCCCGGTGTACCCGCCGTAGACCACCTCGCCGGTGGCCGCGTCCCGCAACGTGTAGCCGTAAGGCGCCGACGTCCCGCCCTCGTGCACCATGTGGATCTCCAGACCCGGCCGGGCCGGGTCGATGTCGGTCACGTGCAACGCGTCACCGTGCCCGAGCCGCGCCACCGTGCCGGGGCTCGCGCTGCCCGGCGGCAGCACGCCCGCCGAGCTGTAGAGCAGCGTCCCGTCGTGGTCGACGGTCGACGCGCCGTACACGATCTCCTGCTTGCCGTCGCCGTCCACGTCCGCCGCGCTCAACGAGTGCGCGCCCTGCGTGGCCAGCGAGCCGTGCGTCGGCGACGTGCCGTCCCGGCCGTGCACGGGGAAGTTGAACGGGTTGCTCATCGGCACCCAGCCGCTGTCCACGAACCAGTCCTGCTTGAGCTTGCGGCCCGTCCACCGGTACGCCACCAGCGTGGTGCGCGTGTAGTAGCCGCGGGCGAACACCGCCGACGGGTTCTTGCCGTCCAGGTACGCCACGCCGGCCAGGAAGCGGTCCACCCGGTTGCCCGGCTCGATCCGCCCCAGCGCGTAGTCGCCCCACATGAGGCCGTCGTCGTGCCGACCCGGCTCGTACCGCACGGTCTCCAGCTCGCGACCCGACCCGCCGTCGAACACGGTCAGGTACTCCGGGCCGTCCACGATGAACCCGGCGAACGCCCGGAGGTTGTTGCGGGCGCTGCGACTCGGCGCGTACACGTCGACGAAGTGGTCCGCCAACGCCCTCGCGTCCACATCGGACAGCGGGTAGGCGTACCGGGGCGCGATGCCGAACGCCTGCTCCAACGTCGCGGGCCAGCGGCCGGCCACCACCTCGGGGTGCTCGTGCCAACCGCGGAACATCTCCACCACGTGCTGGTAGTAGCCCGCCGCGCTGAGCCGGTAGTCGTCGCTGTGCGCGTACCCGGCCCGCGCGTCCTCCTCCGGCATGGTCACGTACCGCTCGGACACCGCGTTGCCGTGCCGGTCGAACGACGTCACCCTGGTGCCGGGCGCGGTCTTCATCATCATCTCCGAGCGGCCGTCGCCGTCGAAGTCGTAGACGAGGAACTGGGTGTAGTGCGCGCCCGAGCGGATGTTCACGCCCAGGTCGACGCGGTGCAGCAGGGTGCCGTCGAACCGGTACGTGTCGACGTACGTCGGCCCGGTGTAGCCGACCTGCGACACGTCCTTCGAGTTGGACGGGTCCCACTTCACGACGTACTCGTACCGGCCGTCACCGTCCACGTCGCCGACGCTCACGTCGTTCGCCGAGTACGTGTACGCCTCGCCGGTCGGCGTGACGCCGTCCGCGGGCTTGCGCAGCGGCAGGTCGTACGACCCGCCCGCCCACGGCGACACGGCGTCGCTCAGCTCGCCCTCCCGGCCGCGCACGACCGGCGCCACCCGGTACTCCCGGCCGCCGGCGGGGTCGAGGTAGTTCGTGCTGTCGGTGACCGTGGCGATCTTCTCGCCGTCGCGGTAGACGGCGAACGCCGGGCCGGCCAGCCCGGTGCCGGTGTGGCCGGTGGCCTCGTGGCGCAGGAGCCGCCAGCTCAGGAACACCCCGCCGTCGGTCCGGGCGGCCACCAGGCCGCGGTCGAGGAGTTCCAGCCGCGGACCGCCGGGTGTCGTGCCGGTGGCCGGCGACGCCGAGGCGGGCGACAGGGACAGGACGAGCGTGAGCGCCGCCAGGACGGCGGACAGGGGTCGGACGCGGGTCATCGGCGGCCTCCAGGGTGCGCGACGGTGCGCGGGGCGTGATGACGCCACACAATGAACCGTTTCAACGCGGATGGCAAGACCCGGTGACGGCCGGGTTGCGCGGAGGAAACACGGGACTTGACGTCCGTGATGGGGCTCACCTACGTTGCTTGAACCGATTCAATCGAGAGGTGAGGGTGATGGGACGACTGTCTCGCCGCGGTGCGGCAGGCCTGCTGGTCGGGCTGTTGTCGCTGACCGCCGCGCTGTCCGGCTGCGGCAGCGATTCGGCCGACGGCCCGGTCACGCTGCGGTTCGTGTGGTGGGGCAACGAGGACCGCGCCAAGGTCACCAAGGCGGCGGTCGACGAGTTCCAGAAGCGCAACCCCGACATCAAGGTCGAGACGGAGTACAGCGGCTACGACGCGTACTTCCAGAAGCTGTCCACGCAGGTCGCGGGCGGCGCCGGCCCGGACCTGCTGCAGCTGGACCGGGCCACCATCGGCGAGTACGCGGGCCGCAAGGTGCTGGCGGACCTCGGCGAGCACGTCGGCAAGGGCCTGAAACTCGACAAGATCCCGGCGAACCTGCTGGAGGGCGGCAAGGTCGACGGCAGGCAGTACGCCGTCGCGGGCGGCGCCACCACCCAGATGCTGATCTTCGACCCGACGCACTTCGAGGCCGCGGGCGTGAAGGTGCCCACCGCGCCGGGCGAGAAGTGGACGTGGGCGGAGTTCACCGCGGCGATGGGCAAGGTCGGCGCGGCCGGCGCGGTGTCCGGCACGACCGACTTCGGCTGGGCCATCGACTGGTTCGAGGTGTGGCTCGACCAGCACGGCAAGTCGCTGTACACCCCGGACGGCAAGCTCGGCTTCACCGCCGACGAGCTCGCCGAGTACTGGGAGATGATCGGCGCGATGCGCCCCGGCAAGGGCGTCTCGCCCGCCGAGGTCACCACGAAGATGGACGGCTCGGTGCAGAACTCGGGCATCGTCACCAAGCAGGCGGCCTCGGAGATCGGCTACGACTCCGCCGTCACCGGCTACTTCGGCGCGTTCGGCCCGAACCTGAAGGTCGCGCCGCTGCCCAGCGACGTGGCCAGGAGCGGCATGGCCGCGATGCCGCCGGTGTCGTTCGCCGTGTCGCAGCGGTCCAAGCACAAGGACGCGGCGGTCAAGCTCCTCGACTTCCTCCTCAACGACCCCGAGGCGGGCAAGCTGCTCGGCGCGTCGCGCGGCGTGCCGCCGAACGAGGAGGTCCGCGCGCAGGTGTGCGCGACCGCCGAGGGCGGCAGCAAGGCCGTGTGCGACTACGAGGCGGCGCAGCAGGACAAGATCGGCCCCGCGTTCGGCGCCTGGCCCACCGGCTCGTCCGCGATCAAGCGCGACTTCCAGCGCACCTACGACGACGTCATCTTCAACCGGGTCAGCGTCGCCGACGCGGCCAAGCGCGTCGTCCAGGACGCCGAGCAGTCGTTGGGGTCCTGACGATGACCCGGTCCGTGATCGCCGGCACGCCCGGCGTCGCCGAAACCCCGGGCGTCAGCCCGCCTGGGGCCGCCGGCCCTCCCGCGAAGGCTCCCGCCGATGGTGGGCGCCGCCGGCGGGGCCAGGGCGTGGCGTACCTGTTCCTGTCGCCGTGGATCGTCGGCGCGGTGCTGCTGACCATCGGCCCGATGGCGGCGTCGCTGTACCTGTCGTTCACCGACTACGACCTGTTCTCGGCGCCCACGTGGGTCGGCGTCGACAACTACGTGACCATGTTCGCCGGCGACGAGCGGTTCTGGCACGCCGCCTGGGTCACCACCAAGTACGTGCTGATCTCCGTGCCGCTGAAGCTCGGCCTGGCGCTCGCCGTCGCGATGCTGCTCAACCGGCCGCGCCGGGGCGTCGGCCTGTACCGGTCGGCGTTCTACGCGCCGTCGCTGCTGGGCGCGAGCGTCAGCGTCGCGCTGGCGTGGCGGGCGCTGTTCTCCACCGACGGCACGGTGGACCGGCTGCTCGGCGGCGTCGGCATCGACACCGGCGGCTGGGTCGACCAGCCCCAGTACGCGCTGCTCACGCTCGTGGCGCTGGCCGCGTGGCAGTTCGGCGCGCCCATGGTGATCTTCCTGGCCGGCCTGAAGCAGGTGCCGCGCGAGCTGTACGAGGCGGCGGCGATCGACGGCGCGGGACCGGCGCGCCGGTTCCTCAGCGTCACGCTGCCCATGCTGTCGCCGGTGATCCTGTTCAACCTGGTGCTGGAGACCATCCACGCGTTCCAGGCGTTCACCGGCGCGTTCGTGGTGAGCAGCGGGCGCGGCGGGCCGAGCGACTCGACCCTGCTCTACCCGCTGTACCTGTACCAGCGGGGGTTCACCGACTTCCGGATGGGTTACGCCTCGGCGATGGCCTGGGTGCTGCTCGCCGTGGTCGCGATCCTGACCGCGCTGGTGTTCCGCAGCGCCCGGCGCTGGGTGTTCTACGCAGGGGAGGACCGTTGAGCGCGGTGACGTCGCCCGGGACCGCGGTGCGGCCCCGGAAGGTGCTGTGGCACGTCCTGGTCGCCGGGGTGCTGCTGGTGCTGCTGTACCCGGTGATCTGGCTGGTCTCCACGTCGTTCAAGCCCGCGACGGAGGTGATCTCCACCCTCGCGCTGCTGCCGCGGGAGCCCACCGGCGGCAACTACGCCGAGGTGTTCGACGGCGTCGGCGGGTACGGTGTGCTGCACTACTTCGGGAACTCGCTGCTGATCTCGGTGGGCGCGGTGGTCGGGAACGTGGTGTCGTGCTCGCTGGCCGCCTACGCGTTCGGCCGGCTGCACTTCCGGGGCCGCGGCCCGCTGTTCGGGTTCATGATGCTGACGATCATGCTGCCCCACCACGTGGTGCTCATCCCGCAGTACGTGATCTTCCAGCAGATGGGCATGGTGAACACGTTCTGGCCTCTGGTGCTGCCGAAGTTCCTGGCCACCGACGCGTTCTTCATCTTCCTGATGGTGCAGTTCATCCGGTCGCTGCCGCGCGAGCTGGACGAGGCCGCGACGCTGGACGGCTGCGGACCGGTCGGCGTGTTCCGGCACGTCATCCTGCCGCTGCTGCGGCCCGCGCTGCTCACCACCGCGATCTTCACGTTCATCTGGACGTGGAACGACTTCTTCAGCCAGCTGATCTACCTCAACGACCCGGAGAAGTTCACCCTGCCGCTGGCGCTGCAGCTGTTCATCGACCAGGCCACCCAGTCCGCCTTCGGGCCGATGTTCGCCATGTCGGTGCTCGCGCTGCTGCCCATCGGCCTGTTCTTCCTCGCGTTCCAGCGGTTCCTGGTCGACGGTGTGGCCACGTCCGGGCTGAAGGGATGAGGTGCGGCAGGTGATGAGCACGTGGACGCGGCCCTTGGCCCTGTTGGCCGAGGTGCTGCTGATCGGGGTGCTGGTGAGCGTCGCGGCGCTGCCGGTGCTGACCGCCGTGCCCGCCTTCGCGGCCGGCGCGGTGCTGCTGCGGGAACTGGTGGACGACGGCCGCACGCCGACCGTCCGCCGGTTCGCCGCCCTGCTGGGACAGGTGGTGCGAGACCCCGTCGCTGTCGGCGCGCCCCTGGCCGTCCTCGCGGTCGCCGGGCTGGACCTGCTGGCGCTGCTCGGCGAGCTGCCGGGTGCGACCGTCCTCGGCCCGGTGATCGGGACGGCGCTGGTCGCCGGCGCGCTGGTGCTGCTGCGCACGGCCGCC
>NZ_JBHTLK010000211.1:0-12055 GCF_042678885.1 Saccharothrix hoggarensis | reverse complement strand
CGCCCGGCACGGCGGCGCCGGGCGCGAAGGTGCTCGGCGAGGTGAAGTCCGCGCCGGTGGACCAGCTGGTCGAGAACATGCTGCAGATCTCGGACAACGTGCTGGCCGAGACGATCGCCCGCGAGGTGGCCCTGGCCCGCGGCCTGCCGCCGTCGTTCGAGGGTGGCGCCAAGGCGGTGCGGGACGTGCTGACCGAGGCCGGGTTCGACCTGTCGACGTCCACGATCGTGGACGGCAGCGGGCTGTCCCCGAACGACAAGGTGCCCGCGAAGCTGCTCACGGACGTCCTCGCGGCGGCGGCCAGGCCGGACGCGTCCGACCCCCGCACGGTGAAGCTGCGGCCGTTGACGACCGGGCTGCCGGTGGCGGGCGGCAGCGGCACGCTGGCCGGCCGGTACGCGGAGTGGGGCGCCGAGGGACGGGGCTGGGTGCGGGCCAAGACCGGCACGCTGACCAGCGTGAACACCCTCGCGGGCGTGGTCGTGGACACGAACGGGCGACTGCTGGTGTTCGCGTTCATGTCGCTGAGCCCCGACGACGCCAAGGTGGTGCGCGGCGGCCTCGACCAGATGGCCGCCGCCCTGCGCACGTGCGGTTGCTGACAGGTCGGGTGTGTTGTTCGGGCGGTCCGCGCAGGTAGCGTCGACAGGGTGAACCCGGCGACGCAGGACCGCAGTGCCCCGGTCGATTGGGCCCTGGCCGTCACCACGGCGACCAGGCTCGTCCGCCCGGGACCGATCGTGCCCAGGGCCGAGGCGGACATCGCCGTGCACCGCCTGCGCGAGCTGGCGGTGGACGCCGAGGTCCACGTCCGGGAGCTGACCGGCCTCGGGCACGGGCTGCCGCTCAAGCAGGGCGAGGTGGTCGACCGGCCCGCGTGGGTGCGCGCCGCCGTCCAGGGCCTCGCCGCGCTGACCGAACCGGCCCTGCCGAAGCAGTCCGGCGCGTTCGGCGGCGTCCTCGCGGGCACGGCGGGCGTGCAGGCGGGCGTGGTCATCGCGTTCCTGAGCGGCCGGGTGCTCGGCCAGTACGACCCGTTCTCCGCCGGCGGCAGGCTGCTGCTCGTCGCGCCGAACATCGTCGGCGCCCAGCGCGCCCTCGACGTGTCCGGCGAGGACTTCAGCATGTGGGTCTGCCTGCACGAGGGCACCCATCGGCTCCAGTTCACCGCCGTGCCGTGGCTCGCCGACCACTTCGCGGGCCTGGTCGCCGCCCTGCTCGGCAGCATGGACGAGGGTTCCGCGCCACGCCTGCGCGACCTGCCGAAACGGCTCCGCGAGGCCGGTGGCCTGATCGAGCTCCTGCAGAGCCCCTGCCAGCGCGAGGTGCTTGATCGGCTCATCGCCTTGTCGACCTTGCTGGAGGGCCACGCCGACCACGTGATGGACGCCGTCGGCCCGGACGTCGTGCCGTCCGTCCGCACGATCCGCGAGCGCTTCACCGCACGTCGGCAGGGCGGCGGCGTGCTGGACCGCCTGCTGCGGTCCCTGCTCGGCGTGGAGGCGAAGGTCCGCCAGTACGCGGAGGGCGCGGCGTTCACCGGGCACGTGGTCGACGCGGTCGGCATGGAGCGGTTCAACACCGTCTGGACCAGCCCCGACACGCTCCCCACGCGCGCCGAGATCGCCGACCCGGCCGGTTGGCTGCGTCGCGTCAACCCGTGAACGGTCCGCTCGCCGAGGTCCGCACGGCGGTCAAGCGCTTCCTGCGCGAGCACCGCCCGGAGCGGGTCGCCGTCGCGGTGAGCGGCGGCGCGGACTCGCTGGCCCTGGCCGCCGTCACGGCCGGGCTCACCGAGGCGACGGCCGTCGTCGTCGACCACGGCCTCCAACCCGGTTCCGCCGACGTCGCCGAACGGGCCGCGCGCGTGTGCCGTGACCTGGGCCTTCCCGCCGAGGTGCGCCGGGTCGAGGTCACCGGCCCCGGCGGACCCGAGGCGGCGGCGCGACGCGCCCGGTACGCGGCGCTGCGGCCGGAACGCGGGCTCGTCCTGCTCGGCCACACCCGCGACGACCAGGCCGAGACCGTCCTCCTGGGCCTCGGCCGCGGCTCCGGCCCGCGCAGCATCGCCGGGATGCGCGCGCACGACCCGCCGTGGGGCCGCCCGCTGCTGCGCGTGCCGCGCGCCGTGACCGCGGCCGCGTGCGACGAGCTGGGCCTGACGCCGTGGAGCGACCCGCACAACGACGACCCGAGGTTCACCAGGGTCCGCCTGCGCAAGGAGGTGCTGCCGCTGCTGGAGGACGTGCTCCAGGGCGGTGTCGCCGACGCCCTCGCCCGCACCGCCGCGCACCTGCGCGAGGACAACGACGCCCTGGACGAGCTGGCCGCGGCGTTCGACGGAGACTGCCGCTCGGTCGACGAACTCGGCCGCCTGCCCACCGCGCTGCGCCGCCGCGTGCTGCGTCGGTGGCTGCTGCGCGAGCACGTGCCCGAGTTGTCCGACTCGCACCTCCGACGGGTGGACGCCCTGGTGAGTGACTGGCGAGGTCAAGGCGGGGTGTGGTTGCCCGGCGGCTTTGTGGCACGGCGCGCGCATGGCAGGCTGCAAGTGGAACCAGTGCAGTCATGACAAAAGGGGAACCGTCCGTGTACGACGGCGACATCAGTTCCGTGCTCATCACCGAGCAGGAGATCAGCGACAAGGTCACCGAGCTGGCCAACAAGGTCGCGGCTGACTACCCGGCCGACGGCGGGAACGACCTGGTGCTGATCACCGTGCTCAAGGGCGCGGTGATGTTCATGACCGACCTGGCCAGGGCGTTGCCGGTGCCGGTCCAGTTGGAGTTCATGGCGGTCAGCTCCTACGGCTCGTCCACGTCGTCCTCCGGCGTGGTGCGCATCCTGAAGGACCTGGACCGCGACATCGCGGACCGCGACGTGGTCATCGTCGAGGACATCATCGACTCGGGCCTCACGCTGTCGTGGCTGCTCAAGAACCTCGCGTCGCGCAAGCCGCGCTCGCTGGAGGTGTGCACGCTGCTGCGCAAGCCGGACGCGGTGAAGGTCGAGGTGCCGGTGAAGTACGTCGGGTTCGAGATCCCGAACGAGTTCGTGGTCGGCTACGGCCTGGACTACGCCGAGCGCTACCGCGACCTGCCCTACATCGGCACGCTCGACCCGAAGGTCTACTCAGCGTAGAACGACCGACGCGGCCTCGCGGGCGGCGCGATGGCTCAACCCGCCGAACGGCTCTCAGCAGGACCACCCCGCGAGGCCGCGTCGGCCTGTCGCGTCGCCTTTCCCGCCGATCACGCTCTTCGATCGGCGGGAAACGCGACGCGACAGGCCGACTTCCAGGCGGCCGAGCCCGCGACGCCGGAGGCGGCGCAATCCAACACAGTCAACAGTTCGGGCGGCAGCGGCGTTGGGAGATGGCGTCCAGCAGCACGGTTCGGATGTCCTCGGGCTCCATCGCCTGGTAGGCCTTGCCGCCGGTGGCCTCGGCGATCTGCCGCAGCGCGTCCATGTCGGCGTCGGCGCCCAGGCCCACCATGATCATCGGCACGGGCCGCGCGGGGTCCGCTTCCTGCTTGAACGTGGCCAGCAGGGCCGGCAGGTCGATGCTGGAGATGTCGTCGTTGCTGCCGTCGGTGAACAGCGTCACTGAGTTGATCTTCGACGGCTCGTAGGTCTTCTGCATGTGCCGGAACGCGGCCAGCGCCGTGTCGTTCAGCGCCGTGCCGCCGCCGACCAGGGCGGGCAGGCTGCCCGCGCCCTTCTGCAGCTGCGCGCGCCGGGGCGCGCCGGCGATCGGCTCGCCCAGCGGGCCGACCGGCACCAGCTCGATCCAGTCGTTCGGCGGCCTCTTGTTCGTCGAGAACGCCCACAGGCCGATCTCCGAGGTGTCGGGCAGCATCCCCAACGCCGTCAGCGCGGCCTCGCGGGACGCCTCGACCCTGGTCTGGCCGTTGCTCATCTTCTCGGCCATCGAGCCGGACACGTCCAGCACCGCCAGCATCCGGGTGTCCAGGCTGACCGCGCCCCACGTGCGCAGCAGCTCCGACACCTGGTCGGGGTCCGGGGTCTTGAGCACGCGCACGTCGTCGCCGCGCACGCCGTCCTTCTCGTTCGTCCAACCGCCCGGAGCGGCGCCGTCCGGCGTGCGGAAGCCCGCCTCGGCGAACCGCCGCGCGGTCTCCGGCGTGCGCAGGGCCCGCACGAAGCCGTCCGCGGCCTGCGCCGTGCCCGCCTGCTCGCCGAGCCGGCTCACCCGCACCACCGGGTAGTCGAACGCGATCGTGCCCTCCTTGGGGTAGGAGGCGACGACCCGGCGTGACGCGGCGGCCCGGTTGGCGGCCAGCACGGACTGCTCCGACGCGGTGAAGACCGGCGCGTTCTCCTCGCCCTGCACGACCTTGCCGAACGCGTCGCGCACGGACGGCAGCGCGTCGCGGCCGACCCGGAGCAGCGCGCCGATCAGCTCGGGCTTGGGCGTGCCGTCGGGGTTGCCGAGCTGCGCGCGGATGACGGCGAGCGTGGCCAGGCCCTCGGTGGAGGTGGTGGGGTTGCTCAGCGTCACGCTGACGCTCGGGTCGACGACCTTCGCCCACGTCACCGGCGCGATGGGCCAACCGAGTGACGACATCGCCCGCTCGGAGCCCGCGATCACGAGGGGTGAGCTGGCGAGGGAGTCGAGGATGTCCAGTCGCGGCGCCTCCGCGCCCTCGTCGCCCGCCTGCCGCTGGGTCTCGGCGGCCCACATGGAGGAGTCCGGCACCCACAGCGCGGGCGGGTTGATCTGGGCGGTCGGCAGCTCGTTGGAGACGTCGGCCGCGCCGCGGGCCTCGACCTGCACCTGGACGCACTTGCCGTCCACGACGGGCTGAGTGGCCTGGTAGTCGTCCGCCGCGCCCCGCACGACGTCCGCGATCGCGGGCGTGACGGCGATCTTGAGGGGCAGCGTGCCCTGGCACTCCGGTCCGCTCGTGGCCCGCAGCGCCACCACGGCGACACCGGCGGCGGCGACCACGCCGAGCAGCGCGCCGAGGGGCAGGGCGACGCGGCGGAGACGACCGGGGCGGTCCGGGGTGCGAGTGGACATGCTGTTCGTACCTTTGGTCGGTGTTCACCCTTATGGGGTGCGCGGCATTAACACTCCGTGGTTGCCGAGGATGACACGGCCCGCTCACATGACAAACTCTCGTGTTCTATCTCACTCGAGTGGTCCTCACATCGTCGCTACCTGCTAGTAACGCGGTACCCCTCGTGAGTGTTACGGCGCTGGTCGACGCCCGGTTCATGATCGACTGGAACCGCCTCGCGAACGTCGCCGACCCGTGCCGCGTGTCCGCCGTCACCAGCGAAGAGTCGCCGGGAACACCAGACCGTCCCCGCCCGTTGGTCGGGCAAGACGCGACAGGGCCCGCACGCGGAGCGCTCTGCCCGAGCCACGGGCGGTACGCTGGTCGGACGGGTGTGCCCGTCTGCGCCCGTCGACAAGTCAGGGAGGGTCGAGGCCGCCCGCCGGCCGTAAGTGCATGGACCGCAAGCGCCTGCTTCGCAACCCGCTGCTGTGGATCGTGGCGGTGTTGTCGCTGTTTTTCGTCTTCAACGTGCTCTTCGACGACAACCGGGGCTACACCCCGATCAAGACGTCCCAGGCACTGCAACAGATCCGGGACGGCCAGGTCAAGGAAGCCACGCTCGAGGACAAAGAGCAGCTCCTCAAGCTGACCCTCAAGGACGGGGTGACCGTCGAGGGCAGCAACCGGGTGCGCGCGCAGTTCCCGGCCAGCTCCACGGACGAGATCTTCACCATCCTCGACCAGGCGAACAACAAGCCGGTCGTCGAGACGAAGGTCACGCAGGACTCGTTCCTGATGCAGATGTTGCTGTACATGATCCCGCTGGGTCTGCTGCTGCTCCTGCTGATGTGGATGATGAACAACGCCCAGGGCGGCGGTAATCGCGTCCTGAACTTCGGCAAGTCCAAGGCCAAGCAGCTGTCGAAGGACATGCCCAAGACGACGTTCGCCGACGTCGCGGGCGCCGAAGAGGCCGTCGAAGAGCTGTACGAGATCAAGGACTTCCTGCAGAACCCCGGCCGCTACCAGGCGTTGGGCGCGAAGATCCCGAAGGGCGTGCTGCTGTACGGCCCGCCCGGCACCGGCAAGACGCTGCTGGCGCGCGCCGTGGCCGGTGAGGCCGGCGTGCCGTTCTACTCGATCTCCGGCTCGGACTTCGTGGAGATGTTCGTCGGCGTCGGCGCCTCGCGCGTCCGCGACCTGTTCGAGCAGGCCAAGCAGAACGCGCCCTGCATCATCTTCGTGGACGAGATCGACGCGGTCGGCCGCCACCGCGGCGCCGGCATGGGCGGCGGGCACGACGAGCGGGAGCAGACCCTCAACCAGCTCCTCGTGGAGATGGACGGCTTCGACTCGCGCGGCGGGATCATCCTGATCGCGGCGACGAACCGGCCCGACATCCTCGACCCGGCGCTGCTGCGCCCCGGCCGGTTCGACCGGCAGATCCCGGTGTCCGCGCCGGACCTCAAGGGCCGCAAGCAGATCCTCCGCGTGCACGCCAAGGGCAAGCCGTTGGCCCCCGAGGCCGACCTCGACGGCCTGGCCAAGCGCACCGTCGGGTTCTCCGGCGCCGACCTGGCCAACGTGGTCAACGAGGCCGCCCTGCTCACCGCGCGCAAGAACGGCACGGTCATCACCAGCGTCGAGCTGGAGGAGTCCGTCGACCGCGTGATCGGCGGTCCGGCCCGCAAGAGCCGGATCATCTCCGAGAAGGAGAAGAAGATCACCGCGTACCACGAGGCCGGGCACGCCCTGGCCGCGTGGGCGATGCCGGACATCGACCCGGTCTACAAGGTCACGATCCTCGCCCGCGGCCGGACGGGTGGTCACACCCTCTCCGTGCCGGAGGAGGACAAGGACCTGATGACCAGGTCGGAGATGATCGCCCGGCTGGTGTTCGCGCTGGGCGGCCGCTCCGCCGAGGAGCTGGTCTTCCACGAGCCGACCACCGGCGCGTCCAACGACATCGAGCAGGCGACCAAGATCGCCCGCGCGATGGTCACCGAGTACGGCATGTCCGCCAAGCTCGGCGCCGTCAAGTACGGCCAGGAGCAGGGCGAGCCGTTCCTCGGCCGCAGCATGGGCCGGCAGGCCGACTACTCGCTCGAGGTCGCGCACGAGATCGACGAGGAAGTCCGCGAGCTGATCGAGGCCGCGCACACCGAGGCGTACGAGGTGCTGAACACGTACCGCGACGTGCTCGACGCGCTCACGCTGGAGCTGATCGAGAAGGAGACCCTGCACCAGAAGGACCTGGAGCGGGTCTTCGCCGGCGTCGAGAAGCGCCCGCGGATCACCAAGTTCAACGACTTCGGCAACCGCACCCCGTCGGACAAGCCGCCGGTCAAGACCCCGGCGGAACTGGCCAAGGAGCGCGGCGAGCCGTGGCCGCCCGCGATCGAGGACACGCTGGAAGCCGAGCCGCCGGTGCCGGACCCGACGCGGACGCCGCCCAACGGCAACGGCGCCCAGCAGCCCCAGGGCCACCCGCAGCCGTACCCGCAGCAGCAGCCGCAGCCCTACCAGCAGCCGCAGCCGCAGCCGTACCAGCCGCAGCACCCGTCGTCCGGCCCGCCGAACTACGGCGCGCCCCCCGGGTGGACCCCGGCCACGGTGCCCGGCGGCGCCCCGCAGCCACCCCAGTGGCAGCCGGAGCCGACGGACGCGGAAGCGGGGAAGCGGTCCTTCGACGCGGACCCGGACAACCGCAAGTGACCGGGATCGACCGCACGGAGCTCGACCAGGCCGGCCTCTCCGGAAACGGGGGGGCCGGTCTCGCGCGCCGCCCCTTCGACCAGAAGCGCGCCGAGGCGGCGGTGCGCGAGCTGCTGCTCGCGTGCGGTGAGGACCCGGAGCGCGAGGGGCTGCGCGACACCCCGGCCCGGGTCGCGCGGGCGTACCGGGAGCTGTTCGCCGGGCTCTACACCGACCCGGACAGCGTGCTGGCGAAGACGTTCGACGAGAGCCACGAGGAGTTGGTGCTGGTCACCGACATCCCGATGTTCTCGTTCTGCGAGCACCACCTGCTGCCGTTCCACGGCGTGGCGCACGTCGGGTACATCCCGAACGAGCACGGCCGGGTGACCGGGCTGTCGAAGCTGGCCCGGCTGGTCGACCTGTACGCCAAGCGGCCGCAGGTGCAGGAGCGGCTGACGTCGCAGGTCGCCGACGCGCTGGTGCGGCGCCTCGAACCGCGCGGCGTGATCGTGGTGGTCGAGGCCGAGCACCTGTGCATGGGCATGCGCGGCGTGCGCAAGCCCGGCTCGCGGACCACGACGTCGGCGGTGCGGGGGCTGCTGCGCAGCTCGGCGTCGTCCCGGGCCGAGGCCATCGAGTTGATCAAGGGACGACTGCGGTGAGCGTGCCCGCGCCGGGGCACTGCGTGGTGATGGGCGTCCTGAACGTCACCCCGGACTCGTTCTCCGACGGCGGCCGGTACCTCGACGTCGACGACGCGGTCGCGCACGGCGTGGCCATGTTCCGGCGCGGCGCGGACCTGGTCGACGTCGGCGGCGAGTCGACCCGTCCCGGCGCGGGCCGGGTGTCGCCGCCGGTGGAGGCCGCGCGGGTGGCGCCGGTGATCCGGGCGCTGGTCGCCGAGGGCGTGCCGGTCAGCGTGGACACCATGCGCGCCGAGGTGGCGCGGGCGGCGCTGGAGGCCGGCGCGTCGATCGTCAACGACGTGTCCGGCGGCCTGGCCGACCCGGAGATGGCGCCGCTGGTGGCGTCCGCCGGGGTGCCGTACGTGCTGATGCACTGGCGCGGGCACAGCAGGCGGATGGACCAGCTGGCCGTGTACGACGACGTGGTGCGCGACGTGCGCGACGAGCTGTGCCGCCAGGTGGACGCCGCCCTGGCCGCGGGCGTGGCGTCGGACGACATCATCCTCGACCCCGGCCTGGGGTTCGCGAAGGACGCCACGCACAACTGGCAGCTGCTGCACGGGCTGGACTCGTTGCTGCAACTGGGTTTCCCGGTCCTGGTCGGCGCGTCCCGCAAGCGCTTCCTCGGCGCCCTGCTCGGCGACCGCGCCCCGGACGGCCGCGAGGACGCGACCGCGGCGGTCTCGGCGCTGGCCGCGTTCGCCGGCGCGTGGGGCGTGCGGGTGCACGACGTGGACAAGTCCCTGGACGCCGTCGCGGTGGCGCGGGCGTGGAGGCTCGGCCATGCCTGACCGGAACGGCGCGGCGGAGGGTGGCCCGGAGGTGGGCGGCATGTCGGACCGCATCTCGCTGCGGGGCCTGCGGGTGCGCGGGTTCCACGGCGTGTTCGAGCACGAGAAGCGGGACGGCCAGGACTTCCTGGTGGACGTCACCGCGTGGCTGGACCTGTCCCGGGCGGCGGCGACGGACGACCTGCGGGAGACCCTGCACTACGGGGAGCTGGCCGAGCGGGCGGCGGCGATCGTGGCGGGCGGCCCGTACGACCTGATCGAGACCGTGGCGGGCAAGATCGCCGACGAGGTGATGACCGACCTGAGGGTCCGCGCGACCGAGGTGACCGTGCACAAGCCGTCCGCGCCGATCCCGCTGGCGTTCGGCGACGTGTCCGTGACGATCCGGCGGACCCGTGACTAGGGCGGTGCTGTCGCTCGGCTCGAACCTCGGCGACCGGCTGGGGTACCTGCGGATGGCCGTGGCCGGTTTCGCCGACGTCCTGGTGGCCGCGTCGCCCGTGTACGAGACCGCGCCGTGGGGCGTGACCGACCAGGACGACTTCCTCAACGCCGTGCTGATCGTCTCCGGCGACGTGGACGAGTGGGGCTGGCTGCGCCGCGGCCAGGCGCTGGAGCAGGCCGCCGGTCGCGTTCGAGACCGCCGCTGGGGCCCGCGCACGCTCGACGTGGACGTGGTGACGGTCGACGGCGTGCGGTCGACGGACCCGGAACTCCTCCTCCCGCACCCCGGCGCGCATGAACGCGCCTCGGTGCTCGTGCCCTGGCTGGACGTGGACCCGGACGCCGAAGTCCCCGGCCGCGGCCGCGTGCGCGACCTGGTGGCGGGCCTGGACCTGACCGGCGTCACCCGCCGGGACGACCTCCAGCTCCGCTGACGTGCGGCGCGGGACTGCGCCGGCCGCACGACGGGGTTAGCGTTGCCGCGGAGGTGGCGCGATGAGCAACGCGGTCACTTACGACGCCGCCCGGCGGCGGATCATCAGCCTGGCCACCGGCGGGGATCCGGGCGCGCCCGTCGACGCCTGTCCGGGGTGGACGGTGAAGGACGTCGTCGCGCACCTCGCCGGCGGGCTCGGGGACTTCGCCGAGGGGCGGTTCGAGGGCGTCGAGGACGGCTCGTGGGGCGAGCGGCAGGTGCGGGAGCGGCGGGACCGCGGCCTGGGCGACCTGCTGGTCGAGTGGGAGCGGAACTTCCAGGTCGCCGAAGGGCTGTTCGACTCGCCGATGGGCGCGGTGCTGGTGGCGGAGATCGTCTCGCACGAGCACGACATCCGCACGGCCCTCGGGCGCCCCGGCGAGCGCGACAACGTGGCCGTGCGGGCGGCGTTGACGCGACCGTTGCAGGAGTTGGACAAGCGGATGCGGGCGCGGCACGTGCCCGCGCTGCGGATCACGCTGGAGCACGGCGACCGGGTGGTGGGGGAGGGCGACCCGGCCGGTTCGCTGCGCACGTCGTCGTTCGAGCTGCTGCGGGTGCTGGGCGGGCGGCGCGACGAGGAGCAGGTCCGCGGCCTCGACTGGGACGTCGACCCGACGCCGTGGCTGTCGGTGCTCGCGTTGTTCGGCAAGCGCGACACCGCCCTGGTCGAGTAGTTCGGGGACGATGGTGGGGTGAGGTTCACCAAGCCCCGTGACCTGCTCGCCGCCGGACTCGTCGCGGGCCTGCTCGCGCACCTGCTGATCAGGCTCGCCTACGACACGCTCCCACCGCTGCCGACGTTCGCCGGGTTCACCCTGCTGGTGATCGCGGCGGTCAACGGGTGGCTCGGCTTCTCGCTGCGCGCCCGCATCCTCCGCAAGCCCGGCGCGCAGCCGGTGGAGCCGCTGACCGCGGCGCGGGCGGTGGCGCTGGCCAAGGCGTCGTCGTTGCTCGGCGCGATCATGCTGGGCGCCTGGGCGGGGGTGTTGGTCTACGTGCTGCCGGCCCGCGGCGACTTCGAGGCGGCGGACCACGACACCGTCAGCGGGATCGTCGGCGCGGCGTGCGCGGCGGTCCTGATCGGAGCCGCGCTGTGGCTGGAACGCTGCTGCAAGACGCCTGAAGACCCCCACAGGGATCAGTGAATACAGACGCCGAGGTCTCAATCGGATAACTCACCGGTACGGTAGACGCCATGACCGGGCGAGGCGCGTCGGAAGATGACGAGCAGCAGGATCGCGGTCGTGGCTTCGCGCGGCTACTGCTCGTAGCGGCATTGGCGCTCGCGCTCGGGGCCGCGGCCGTGCTGGTGCTGAGCGACAACGCCCGCTGGCTGCGGCTCGCGGTCGTCGCCGCGCTGTGGGCCGCGCTCGTCGGCGCGTTCCTCGCCGCGCGCTACCGCAAGCAGGTCGTCGAGCGCGCCGACGAGGTGGCCGACCTCCAGTCGGTGTACGAGCTGGAGCTGGAACGCGAGGTCGCCGCACGTCGCGAGTACGAGCTGGAGCTGGAGGCGGAGACCCGCAAGCGGGTCCAGGAAGAGGCCCGGGACGACCTGGAGGCGCTGCGCGGCGAGCTGCGCGCCCTGCGGGAGAACCTGGAAGCCCTCCTCGGCGGCGAGGTGCTCGTCGAACGGGTGGCGCTGCGCGCCGAGTCGACCCGGATGCGCCACCTGTCCGACCAGTCCCGGCTGATGGCGGTGGGTGACAAGCGGATCATCACGGCGGGGTCGGCGGTGCCGGTCGCGAAGAAGGCCGCGGACAAGCCGCAGGCCGACCGCACCGAGCTGATCGAGCGGGTCAACGTCGACGCCGGCCGCAAGGACCAGGTTCGGCGTCCCGAACCGACGCGCCCCGAGCCCGCGCGCCGCGAGCCGGCCCAGCCGGTGCGGCGCGAACCGGCCCGTGCCACCGCGCAGCCCCGACCCACGCCGCC
>NZ_JBHTLK010000210.1:0-12081 GCF_042678885.1 Saccharothrix hoggarensis | reverse complement strand
GGGAGCCGCGGGCGGCACGGCGTTCGGCCTGGCCACGACCTGGGGCGCCCGCCTGGCGGCCGGTTCCCGGTTCGTCGCCGACCTCGCCGGGCTGCCCGCCCAGCTCGCGTGGGCCGACCTGCTGATCACCGGCGAGGGCCGGCTGGACGAGCAGAGCTGGACCGGCAAGGTGGTCGGGCACGCGGTCGCCGAGGCGGTGCGCGCCGGCACGGCGGTGGCCCTGGCCGTCGGCGCCCGCGCCACCACGCCACCCGACCACGTCGCGGCCTGCGTCTCGCTCATCGACCTGGTCGGCGACGGCGCGCTCGCCATGCTCGAACCCGCCAGGTGGCTCACCGAGGCGGGCCGCGCGCTGGCCCGCGACCTACCGGGCCGGTAGCGCCCCCGCGGCACGGCGACGTGCCGCCACGGCGTCCTCCACGTCCAGCTCCAGCAAGTGGTGGTTGAGCGCGATGGCCGCCTTCGACGCCGCGCCCGCCGCCGAGATCAGCTGCGCCGGCGAGTCCACGACGTTGCCCGCCGCCCACACGCCGGGCACGCTCGTGCGGCCCGTCGGGTCGGTGACGACCCAGCCGTTGTCGCCCGTCTCGCACCCGAGAGCGGTCAGCAGGCCGTCCGCGGGTGTGAAGCGCGGGCCGACGAACACCGCCGACCTGGGCACGACCCGGCCATCCGCCAGCTCCACGCCCCGCACCCGGTCGTCCCGCACCACGATCCGCGCCACGTCCCCGTCGACGACCTCGACGCCGCGGGCGGCGAACCGCTCGCGCTCGGCGTCGTCGAGGGTGATCCGGTGGGGGAAGAACACCACGTCGTCGGACCACTGCCGCACCAACGCCGCCTGGTGCACGGTGAACGGCCGGTTCTCCCCGCCCACCACGGCGATCGGCGTGTCGCGCACCTCGTGCCCGTGGCAGTACGGGCAGTGCAGCACGTCCACGCCCCACCGCTCGCGGACACCGGGGAGGTCGGGCAGCTCGTCGCGCAACCCGGTCGCGACCAGCACCGCGCGTGTCACCAGGTCCGGCCCGTCCTCCAGTCGCACGACGAACCCATGCCCGCCGTCCCGGTCGACGCCCGCCACCCGGTCCGGCGCCACCACTCCCCCGTACCGGGTCACCTCGTCCCGGCCCACGTCCAGCAGCCCGCCGGGCGCCATCCCGTCGCGCGACAGGAAGCCGTGCAGGTGCCTGGCCGGCGCGTTGCGCGGTTCGCCCGCGTCGACCACGACGACCTTCCGCCGCGCCCGCGCCAGCACCAAGGCGGCGCTCAGCCCGGCCGCGCCCCCGCCGACCACCACGACGTCGTGCTCCATTGCGGTCCCCCTCGCATTTCCGCCCCTTCCGGCGGGCACGCCGAAGACACCCACACGTCCGGATGCCGCCCCCGCCGGTGAACCCGGGCACTCGTCCGGGATCGTGGGTACCGTTGGAACCTAGCAGATTGTTTACTGGTTAACAAAGGCGGTGGCGGCATGGCCGCGCTCTCCCTCCGGGCACGCACCCGTGAGCTGTGGGACGAACACAACCCGGGCCTGGACACGTCGCCGATGGAGGTCGTGGCGCTGGTCAAGCGGATCACCGCGCTGCTGGAGCTGGCGGTCGAGCCGATCTACGACGGCGCGGAGCTGACCGCCGCCGAGGTGAGCCTCCTCGTCCCGCTCCGGCACGTCGAGGAGGACGTGACCGCCATCCGCCTCGCGGAACGGCTCAACATGTCGCGTGCGGGGGTCAGCAAGACGTTGGCCAAGCTGGAACGACGGGGCCTGATCGCCCGCGTCCCCGACCCGGCCGACCGGCGCGCCGCCCTGATCACCATGACCGACACCGGCAAGGCCGCGATCGACGACCTGTTCCCCCGGGAACTCGAAGCCCACGGCAGGCTCCTCGCCGGCCTGGGCCCCGACCGCGCCGCCGTCGTGAGCGCCCTGACGCTGCTGGCCGACACGATGGAGGCCGCGCTCGACGCGTGAACACCGACGTCCCGGTCCGGCTGATCAGCCGGACCGGGACGTCGCGCGCCGGGTCGGTCGACCCTGGCGCGGCCCGCACCCCCGGGATCGTGGTCGGGAGACCCCCAGGACTCCCGAAGTCCGCCCTAGCCGTGGGCGGCGCGTTGGCGGGTCCGCGGGCGTTGCGGACCGTCGGTGAGTGATCGCACGACGGGGTCGTGCCGGTGGCGCTTGGCGGACAGCAGGGCCGCGTCGGCGCGGAGCAGGAGGCCGCGCAGGTCCGGCTCCGGGTCGGTGAGCGCGAGCCCGACCGACGCCGACAACCCGCCGACCTCGACCACCTCGCCGGTCACCGCGGTCACCGGCACGACGAGCCGGCCGATCTCCCGCGTCACGTGGCGGGCGATGCGGGACGCTTCCGCGCCGTCCGCCGGAGCCAGCAGCACGACGAACTCGTCGCCGCCGTACCGCCCGACGACGTCACCGCGCCGTGCCGCCGCACGCAGGACGTCGGCCACGGCCGCGAGCACCGCGTCACCGGCCAGGTGCCCGTGCTCGTCGTTGATGGTCTTGAAGCGGTCGAGGTCGACGAGCAGCAACGCGCACTGCCGGTCCTCGCGCTCCGCCCACGCCAGCGCGTCGTCCGCGTCGGCCTGCCACGCGCCCCAGACGAGCAGCCCCGTGTGGCCGTCGAGCGTCCACCTGCTCTCCAGCGGCGCGCCGCACGCCAGGCAGCACCGCGTCGAACCGGCCGCGCGGCGGGGCCTGCGGGCCAGCCGCCGGCGCAGGCGTGCGAGAACCCCACGCCGTCCCGCGTCGCGGATCACGTCGTGGTTCTTCTCGTGGTGTCCCGCCATGTCCGTCCCCGGTCACGTCGATCGGGCAGGCCGGAACGACCTGCTGATCACGGTGCGCGGGGATCGGCCCGAGGGCGACAGAACCGACCCAACCCACTGTCGTGGGGGCAGCACAAGGCTATTGACCGGGATGCCGGGAGTCAACGAACGCGGTGCACCGGAAGCGATCGCGTGAACACCATTGGTTACCGATGGGTTCACGTGCCACCGCCCGGCCTGCCGCCGTGCGGACGTCCGTGGAGCGGGAACGCGGCCGCGCGGCCGGCCCCCTACTGGGACCGGCCCTGATCAGGCCGGCGCCGGTCAGTCGACGCCGATCAGGCCGGCGCCGGTCAGTCGACGCCGATCAGGCCGGCGCCGGTCAGTCGGTTCGGGTCGCGGGGTTCGAGAGGGTGACCAGCGCGGCGGTGGTGTGCTGGTCCAGCAGCATCAGGTTCGCGACGACGTGGACCGGCATCCAGTCGCCGGTGGTCGACCGCAGCCGCAGCACGCTCTCGACCCGGCCGCTCGTCGCCAGGCCCTGGGACAGCTCCTTCGCGACGGCGAGGTCGTCGGGGTGCAGACCGGGCGGGCGCTCGACGTCCAGCTCCCAGGCGACGCCGGGCATCGGGTCGTCCAGCCACCGCAACAGGGTCAGGTTGCGCAGGTTCACCACCGCCCGGTGCTTGCCCGGCTCGCGCGCCGCCGCCAGCACCTGCTGCGCCAGGACCACCGGCCGCGGCGGCGGAGCGCTCGGCGTCGCCTCCGCAGGACCGATGTCGTGCGTGATGCCCCGTAAGACGACCTCCCTGCGACCCTCCGCGGTGATCTCCTCCACGGCCCGGCACGCGAAGTTCGCGGCGCGCAACTCGCCGTCGTCGCGCCGCACGGTCCACGTCGCCTGGTGCTCGGACCCCGGCTTCGACCGCACGATCGTCGCCAGGGCCGCGGACTCGTCGGCGTTGGTGACCAACCGGCCGAACGCCTCCGCGGTGGCCCGCTGCGTGCGCCGGTCCTCCGGGGCCACGCCGTACAGGTCGAGCAGGTCGTCCGAGCCGCCGATCTTGTCGGTGGTCAGGTTGAAGTACCAGGCGCCGGCGGGATCGCGCGGCGGCGGCTGCTCGTCGAGGCCGCCGAGCCACGCGTACACGCCGTGCACCCGCCCCGCGAACGTCACCAGCGGCAGGCCGATCATCCGACGTCGCCCGTCCGCCGACGTGGTCTCCGTCGGCTGTTCCGACGCCACCACCCGCGCCACGAGCGCGCGCACGTCGTCGAGGTACCGGCCGCGGCCGAGCACGGACTTCAACGGCACCATGCCCTTCGGACTGCTGCCCACGCCGATCACCGTCGGCTCCTCGTGGCCTTCCCCGCCGAACGTCTCGATCAGCAGCCATCTTTCGGCCACCGCAACCACCCCCGTGCCGTCGTCGCCCACCCCAGCGCTGAACGGATCGGGTGAACCCTATCGCCGCAACAACCCCGCGCGCAGGAGACGGGGCAAGAGGTTCTGGTACGAACTGCCGACGAGCCGCGCCAGCCACGAGACGAGCCGCGCGTCCGGCCCCACCAACACCTGCGCGCGGCGGCGTTCGGCGCCGTGGAGGATCACCTCCGCCGCCGCGCCGGCGTCGGTCCGGGCGATCCTGCGGTCGAACGCCTCGGCGACCGCCGCCGGGTCCTCGCTCGGCGCGTACCGGCCGCGTCGCATGATCGGCGTCCGCACGCCTCCCGGCACCGCGCACGTCACCGCGACCGGGTGCCCGTCCGCGGCCAACTCCTGGCGCAACGCCGCCGTGAACGCCCGCACCGCGGCCTTCGACGCGCTGTACGCGCTGTAGTAGGGCATCGCGGCGAGGCCGAACGCGCTGGACACCGTCACCAGCCGGCCGTCGCCGGACGCGACGAGGTGCGGCAGGAACGCCTTCGCCGTCCACACCACGCCGCGCACGTTGACGTCGAACACGTGCTCGACGTCGACGAGGTCCGAGTCGAGCAGCGCGCCGACGTGGATGACCCCGGCCACCGCGAACACCGCGTCGACCCGCCCGTACTCCGCCAGCACCGCCGCCGGGTACTCCGCCACGGCGCGCCGATCGGTCACGTCCACCACGTCCGTGCGGACGCGGGCGCCCAACTGCCGGCACCGGCGCCCGGTCTCGGCGACGGCGTCCGCGTCGAGGTCGGCCAACGCCACCCGCGCGCCCCGTGCCGCCAGGGCCAGCGCCAGGGCCCGCCCGATCCCCGACCCCGCGCCCGTGACCACGGCGACCCGCCCGACGTTCGCGCTCACTCCGCACCTCCCGCTCGTCCGGGGCACGTTCCACAGTGGATTCCCCCGGCACGCACTCTGCCGCACCCGCGCCGGCCGCCGCAGCGGCACGCCACGACCGGTGGCCGCGACTACGGACCCCCGACCCGCCGAACGGCGCCGGAGTTCCCCGTTCCCAGCGGGCGGCGAGCGGGTCGGCCGGTAAGGTCGTCGTCGTCACCGCGTCCAAATGGTGGACGCGCCATCCACATGAGGAGACACGTGACGACCGTCCTCGTTCCCGGCTCGAAGTCCGTGACGGCGCGTGCACTCTTCCTCAGCGCGTGCGCCGACGGGACCAGCTCGCTGCGCGACCCGCTGCGCTCGGACGACACCGAGGCGTTCCGGGAGGGTCTGTCCGCGCTCGGGTACGCCACCGAGGTGTCCGACCGGACGTGGGCGGTCACCGGCCGGCCCGCGGGACCGCCGCTGGAGGGCGCGGAGGTGTACTGCCGGGACGCCGGCACCGCCGCCCGGTTCCTGCCCGCCCTCGTGGCGACGGGACACGGCCGCTACCGCGTCGACGCGTCCGCGCAGATGCGCCGCCGCCCGATGGGACCGCTGGGCACGGCGCTGCGCACGCTCGGCGTGGACCTCGTGCACGAGGACGCCGACGGCCACCTGCCGGTCGTGGTCAACGCGCGCGGCGTGAAGGGCGGGCGCATCGAGCTGGACGCGACCGTGTCGTCCCAGTTCCTCACCGCGCTGCTGCTCATGGCGCCGCTGACCCGCGACGGCCTGGAGATCGTGGTCACCGGGATGGTGTCGCGGCCGTACGTCGACATGACCGTGCGGATGATGGCCGACTTCGGCGTCGAGGTCGTGCGCGACGGCGACGTCTTCCGCGTCGCGCCGCAGACCTACACCGCTCGCGACTACCAGGTCGAGCCCGACGCCTCGACGGCGAGCTACTTCTTCGCCGCCGCCGCGCTCACCGGCCGGACCGTCACGGTGCCGGGGCTCGGGCTCGGCGCGCTGCAAGGCGACGTCGAGTTCGTGCGCGTGCTGGAGCGGATGGGCGCGGACGTGCGGTTCGGCGCGACGGACATCACCGTCACCGGCACCGGCGAGCTGCGGGGCGTCGAGGTGAACATGCGGGACATCTCCGACACCATGCCGACGCTGGCGGCCATCGCGCCGTTCGCCGACGGGCCGGTGCGGATCGTGGACGTCGGCAACACCCGGGTCAAGGAGTGCGACCGGCTGGACGCGTGCGCGACCAACCTGCGCCGCCTGGGCGTCGACGCGGTGACCGGGCCGGACTGGATCGAGATCCGACCGGGCGTCCCCCGGCCCGCGCTCGTCGACTGCCACGCCGACCACCGGATCGCGATGAGCTTCGCCGTGACCGGGCTGCGCACGCCGGGGCTGGAGCTGGACGACCCCGGTTGCGTGCGCAAGACGTTCCCGGAGTTCCACGAGGCGCTGGCCGACCTGGTCGCCCGCTGGGACCGGCTCGGTTAGCCGACGTCCATCCCGCCGTCACCGCCCTCGCCGTCGGGCGTCGACTCGTCCGGCTCGGTGTTGGACGAGCCCGCCTGTTCGTCGGCGAACGTCGGCTTCGTGTGCTCGTCGGCGAAGTCGGGTTCCTCCTCCATGGCCGCCGCGGTGACGGGGTCGATCTCCGGTGTGCTCACGTCTGCCGTCCTTCCCGGGGCCGGAGTGCGTCAAGTCCGCGGGATACCCCGCCGCCGCTCGGGTGACACCACGGGGAACCACCGGGACGCCGACCCGTGCAGCCGGTTGGCGACCTCACCGGCAAGGCCCGGTTCGTGGGCGGGGCGTGCGGCCTGTGCGCCACCGACTGGGACGTGACGCGGAAGAACCCGGCCTGACCGGGCGGGGCGCCGCCGTGCCGTCGTCGGCGGACGCGGCGGCACCCCGTCGCACGGCTCAGGCCGGGCTCTCCGCCTTGCCGCCCTTGATCATCAGCGAGCCCGCCACGGCGACCACCGAGATGATCGCCGCGAGCAGGATCGACGAGTGCATACCGCCCATGTCGGCGCTCGCGGTGGGCTGGCCGGACGCCGCCAGTTCGGCGGCGCGGGCGCTCATCACGCTCACCAGCAGGGCCACGCCCGCGGCGGCGGCCAGCTGCTGGGTCGTGCCGAAGATCGCGCTGCCGTGGGAGTACAGCCTGGCCGGCAGTGCGCCGAGGCCCGCCGAGAACAGCGGGGTGAAGGTGAACGCCAGGCCCAGGCTCAGGGTCAGGTGGAACACCAGCACCAGGGCGGCCGGGGTGGAGCCGTCGAAGCTCGTCGCGAACCACAGGGACGCGCTGGTCGCCGTCGTGCCCACGATCAGCAGCAGGCGCGGGCCCACCCGGTCGTAGAGGCGGCCGACGAACGGCGACAGCAGGCCCATCAGCAGACCGCCGGGCAGGAGCAGCAGACCGGTGGCGAGCGGGTCGAGCAGGAGCACGTTCTGGGTGTAGATCGGCAGGATCGTCACCACGCCGAGCAGCAGGCCCATCGTGATCATCATCAGGGCGCTGCTCAGCGTGAACGTGCGGGACGCGAACGTCCGCAGGTCCAGCAGGGCGCGTTCGTGGCGCTGGAGCGCGACCTGGCGCAGCACGAACGCCGTGATGCCGAGCACACCCACCGCGAGCGACGCCCACAGCGTGGCCGTCGACCCCGCGCCGCCGCCGTGCCCGATGTTCGACAGGCCGTAGACCAGGCCGCCGAACCCGAACACCGACAGCACGACCGACAGCACGTCGATCGGCGCGCTGCTCGACTCGCCGATGCGCGTCACCCAGCGCAGGCCCAGGACCAGCGTCGTCACCGAGATCGGCAGCACCACCCAGAACATGGCGCGCCAGCCGTACTGGTCGAGGACCAGGCCGGACACCGCCGGGCCGATGGCGGGCGCGACGGAGATGACGATCGAGATGTTGCCCATCACCGCGCCGCGGCGGGCGACCGGCACGAGCGTCATGACGGTCGTCATCAGCAGCGGCAGCATGATCGCGGTGCCGCACGCCTGCACCACGCGTGCCGCGAGCAGCACGGTGAAGCCGGGCGCGAGCGCGGCGAGCAGCGTGCCGGCGCTGAACAGGCTCATCGCGATGCCGTACAGCACCCGTGTCGGCACGCGCTGGATGAGGTAGCCGGTGACCGGGATGACCACCGACATGGTCAGCAGGAAGCCCGCCGTGAGCCACTGCCCCACGGCCGCCGTCACGTTCAGCTCGGTCAGCAGGACCGGGAGCGCGACGCCCATGATGGTCTCGTTCAGGATGACCACGAACGTGGCCACGAGCAGCACTCCGATGACCGCGCGGTCGCTGCGGCTCAGTGCGGGCGGCGGCGCCACGGCGTCGGTCACACCTGCGGAAGTCATGCGAAATCCCCC
This sequence comes from Saccharothrix hoggarensis, assembly GCF_042678885.1. Taxonomy (GTDB): domain Bacteria; phylum Actinomycetota; class Actinomycetes; order Mycobacteriales; family Pseudonocardiaceae; genus Actinosynnema; species Actinosynnema hoggarensis. Next base: position 3,626 of record NZ_JBHTLK010000210.1, on the reverse strand, counting down.
AGAAGGAAAGAACGGGCGCGGGAAAGGGCTACAGCGCCCTGAACGTCGACAACCCTACCTCCGGGGTCCGACAACGGGACGCGCATTTCCCCGCCGGCGAACCCGCGGGGGCTGCGGGTGAGGGAGATCGCCGAGGCCGCGTCGGGCGTGGGTGCCGGGGCGATCACCGCGCGGGGCGGCGGGTGGAGAGCGGCGGCCCGGCGGTGTGGGGTGCGGCCCGGCGGTCAGACTCGGGGCATGTCCTCTACCGGGATCCAGGTCGGGTGCTTGCCGGCGAGGTCGTCGCCCGACGAGCGGCCGCGCAGGCGGCGGTTGATCCAGGGCAGGACGTGCTCCCGGTAGTAGCGGGCCTCGGCGCGCAGGGTGCGGCGGGCCACCGGGCCCGGTTCGACGGCTTGCGCGGCCGTGGTGTGGCCCAGCGCGGTCAGGACCAGGGACGCGACGCGGTGGTGGCCGGCGGCGTTGAGGTGGAGGCGGTCGGGTGACCAGTACTCGGGCCGGCGGACCTCGGCGTCGTTGAACGCGTCCACGAACAGGACGTCGTGGCGGGCGGTCAGCTCGGCGATCGCCTCGGTCAGCACCTTGCCGCGGCGGTGGATGGTGCGGCCGAACGGCAGCCCGTCCGACGGGTCCGCGCCGCTGAGCACCACCAACCGCACCCCGGCGTCCACGCAGCGCCGCATCGCGCGCTCGGTCAGCGCGACCAGCCGCGCCAGGTCGCAACCGGGGCGCATCATGTCGTTGCCGCCGCCGTTGAGGGTGAGGAGCGTCGGCGCGGGAGTCAGGGACAGCGCCGCGTCGAGCTGGGTCGTCGCGATCGGTTCGAGCAGCCGGCCGCGGACGGCGAGGTTCGCGTAGTGGACCGTGTCGTCCAGCGCGGCGGCCAGTCCCGCCGCGACCAGGTCCGCCCAACCGCGGGGCGTGCCGTCGGGCCGCTCGTCGCCGACACCCTCGGTGAAGCTGTCGCCGATGGCAACGTATCGCACTGCCGGTGCCCCTCCCGCCGATCCTCGGCTCCCAGCATATGCGGCGTCGATCAGGTGACGGCCGACACGCCTCAGCAGACCTGCTTGGCCGCGAGCACCCGGCGCAGCGCCTCGTCGACGCGGGCCGGGGTGAGCGTGCCGGCGGCCACCGCGCGTTCCAGGTGGTCCAGCACCTCGGGCAGGCGCCCGCCGGACGACCACAGGGCGATGTCCGCGCCGGCGACGAGAGCCTGGGTCACCGCGTCGGGCAGGCCCATCAGGTCCGTCACGGCACGCATCGCGCCGAGGTCGTCGGTCATCGCCGGTCCGGTGAAGCCGAACTCCCCGCGCAGCAGGGTGTAGGCCTCCGGGCTGAGGGTCGCGGGCCTGCCGCCGGTGAGGCCGGGCACGTCGACGTGACCGAGCATCACCACGACCTCGCCGAACCGGGTGATGTGCCGGTAGGGCACGAGGTCGGCCCCGCGCAGCGCGTCGAGCGGCGGCGACCGCACCGCGCCGAGGTGGGAGTCCCCGGTGGTGTTGCCGTGGCCGGGGAAGTGCTTGAGCACCGGCGTCACGCCCGCGTCGTGCAGCCCTTCGGCGAAGGCCAGGGCGTAGCCGAGGGCGGTGTCCGGGTCGGGGCTGAACGACCGGTCGCCGATGACCGTGCGGTCGGGTTGGGCGCTGGTGTCGACCACAGGCGCGAGGTCGGTGGTCACGCCGCGCTCGCGCATCGCCTGCCCCCGCTGCCGCGCGACGGCACGCACCTCGGCCGGGGACAGGTCGGCGGCCATGCTCCGCGCACTGGGCATCGGGCCGGCGATCGCGTCGAGCCGCTGGACCCGGCCGCCCTCGTCGTCCACGGCGACGGTCAGCGGCAACGCGGCCGCGGCGTGCACGGGGGCCAGGGCGCCGGCGCTGAGCAGACCGGTGTGGTCGCCGCCGATGAAGATGCCGCCCACCTGCTCGCCCTGGACCGCGGCGAGGGCGTCGGCGGGCCCGCTGGGGTCGACGCCGACGACGAGCAGCTGCGCGAGCCTGGCCCGCAGCGGCAGGGAGGCGATCTTCGCGGTGCACGGGTCCACGGAGGGCGTGGTGGTCACGGCGGACGTGCTCGCCGCCGGACCTTCGGCCTCGGCCGGCGCGGGCTGTGACGGCGCGGACGTCGTGGAGAGGGCCGCGGGCGACGACGTCCGGTCGCCGAACGTCGTGGTGGTCGCGACGGTCGTGCCGGCGAGCAGCGCCCCCACCGCCACGAACAGCAGCAACGTCGAGGTGCCGGCACCCCGGCGACCGGAACGCCTCACGGTCCGGTCACCCGCCGGCTCATCGTCCCGGTCTCCTCGTCGCACCTCGCGCGTCCACGGCATCACGGCCACGGTACGTGCGGGCTCCCGAGATCGCAGCCGCGGGACCGCCGGGACGGCGTTCCGAGTTCGTGGGACGGGACACGCCGGGAGGCGCTACTGAAGCGGTAAAGGTGATCGTCCGGGTGGTCGGGGGCGAGGCGGCGGGCACGGCGTGGCCGGACACTACTGTTTGGACCATGGCGAGAGGACGGGTCACCCGCGAGGACTGGACGATGGAGGCGCTGCGCGCCCTGGCCCGCGGCGGGGTGGCGGCCGTGGCGGTCGACGTGCTCGCCGGCGAGCTGGGCATCACGCGCGGCAGCTTCTACTGGCACTTCAAGGACCGCGAGGCGTTGCTCGTGGCCGCCGTGGAGTTCTGGGAGCAGCGGGCCACCGCCGACCTCATCACCCGGCTCGCGTCCCTCGACGACCCGGAGGACAAGCTCCGCGAGGGGTTCCGGGTGGCGCTCGGCGCGGAGGTCGTGCCGGGCCTGGAGCCCGCGCTCGTCGCGCACGCCGACCACCCCGTCGTCGGGCCGGTGCTGACCCGCGTGATCGAGCGGCGGATCGCGTTCCTCGCCGACCTGTACGCCGAACTCGGCCTCACCCCCGCCGTGGCACGGCGGCAGGCCGTCTTCGCCTACGCCGCGTACCTGGGCTGGGCGGACCTGCGGCGCGCCGCGGCGTCCGTGGTGCCCGAGGTCGCCGCGGAAGGCCCTCGCGGTCGCGCGGCGCTCAAGCACCTCATCGACCAGTTGAGCGCCGTCCGGTGAGGGGTGCGCCCGGTCACCTCGCTTGACATGCACTCCTGCACGGATCAACCATACAGCGGTGTATGGTCAACTGTGCGGGAGGTGGGTGCCATGTCGCGGCGAGCACTGACGTCGTTCCGGATCGGCGCGTGGGCGTGGGTGATCACCGGCGCCGGGCACCTGGCGGCCGAGGGGGCCTTGGCGCTGCGCCCCGCGGACCCCGAGGCCGCCCACGTCCTGACGGCGATGAGCGAGTACCGCATCGAGGTCGTCGGCATCGCGCGCAGCCTCCGCGACCTCGACCGCGGCATGTCGTTCGTGATGGCCGCGGCGCTCATCTTCGGCGGGGTCGTGTGCCTGCTCGTGGCGCGGTCCGCCCCCGACCTGGTCACGCGGTCGCGGTCGTTGAGCGGACTCGCGCTCGGCGCGTCCCTGGTCGTGCTCGCCCTGTCGGTGGGGCTGCTGCCGGCCCCGCCGATCGTCCTGTTCACGGTGGCGTGCGCCGCGTTCGGCTGGGCGCTCGCCGCCCACCCCGCGCCGGCCGACCGGCCGACGCCGGT
>NZ_JBHTLK010000209.1:0-12187 GCF_042678885.1 Saccharothrix hoggarensis | reverse complement strand
GGCGGGACCCCGGCTCGCCGACCTCCGGGCGGGACTCGACCGGCGCGGGCTCGACGACGGCACGGATGACGTCGGTCCGCGGCCCCTCCTCCTCGCGCGCGGCGCGGGAGGCGTCGACGTCCACGGGCGCGAAGTGGCCCGTCAGGTCGTGCGCGGGCCAGACCTGCGGGTCCTCGGCACGCCGCTGCTCGTCGTCCACCTCGGCGATGGCCTGCGCCAGCGCGGTGGCCGGGATGAGCGCCGTCTCCTCGGCGGACGCGGGCCGGCGCTCCGGCTCGTCCTCCTCCACGTGACCGCTCGGGACCTCGTCCTCGTCGTAGACCTCGCGGACCGGCTCCTCCCGCCACACCTCGCGCGGGTGGAAGACCTCGACCTCGGGCGGCGCGGTCGGCTCGTCCTGCGGCGGCGCGACCTCCGCCACCGGCACGGCCGGCATGAGGCGGGTCTCCTCGACGGGCAGCTCCGGCTCCTCGTCCGGCACGTACTGGCGGCCCCGGGACGCGGGCTCGTGGCCGTCGCGGTCGTCGGTCTCCGGCGCCAGGCGCTCGAACAGGCTGCGCGGGCGGTCCACGTCGGGCTCCGGGGCGTCGTGCCGCTCCTCGAAGTCCGACAGGGGGCGGTGCTCGTCGTCCAGCTCGTCCTGGTACGCGTCGCGCTGGTCGAGCTTCATGTTGGACACGTCGTAGCGCACGGGCTCGGCCGCGGCCTCGTGGCGCGGGCGCTCGGGCGTCTCCTGGCGCGAGGGCGTGAGCGCCTCGTCCGCCGGCGACCGGGGCGGGTCGACGTGCCAGCTGTCGAACTCGTCCGGCTGCTCCGGCGACCGGGACGTGGCCGGCGACGACCCCGAGGACGACCCCGAGGACGTGGGCCGCGGCGAGGTGAGGAGGCGTTCCTCCAGGTCTTCCAGCTCCCGCTTGGCCGGGCGCACCATGACCAGCCAGGTCAGTGCGACGCCTGCCACGAAGGACAGCAGGCTCCACAGCCACACCTGCCCGAAGAGCGAACTCACGGGAGACCCTCCCACTGCTGCTTGTCACACACCCCGACACGCTCCGCTTCCGGGCATTCACCCAGTTGGGGAAGCGGTGCAAAACTACCCTGACCACCCGGTCCGGCGCGTGGGGCCGGCCAGACCTGCGACCAGGCTTCGATAGTAGGCCACTTGGAGCAACTGACCAGCCAAAACGGCTGGCGTACAGTAGCCCTTGTGCCGCCGTTGACCAACTCCGCCGCTGTTCCGACGGAAGTCAACCGCACGAACCGCGGGATCGCCTTCGGCGTCGGCGCGTACTTCCTCTGGGGCATCGTGCCCGCGTACTGGCCGCTGCTCCAGCCGGCCGGGTCCGTGGAGATCCTGGCCCACCGGATCGCGTGGTCGCTGGTCGTCATGGCCGTCGTCACCGCCGTGCTGGGCCGGTGGGCGGGCATCCGGCGGCTGTCCGGGCGCGGCTGGGCGATGGTGACGGCGGCGGGCGCGCTGATCGCGGTCAACTGGGGCGTCTACATCCACGCGGTCAACACCGGGCACGTCGTGGAAGCCGCCCTCGGCTACTTCATCAACCCCCTCGTGAGCGTGCTGCTCGGGGTGTTCGTGCTGCGCGAGCGCTTGCGCCTGCCCCAGTACGCCGCCCTGGCGATCGCCGTGACCGCCGTCGTCGTGCTGGCCGTCGACTACGGCAGGCTGCCGTGGATCTCGCTGGCGCTGGCCTGCTCGTTCGGCGTCTACGGGCTGCTGAAGAAGACCGTGCCGCTGGAGGCGACGGCGAGCCTCACCGCGGAGAGCCTGGTGCTCGCCCCGATCGCCGTGGGCTACCTGATCTGGCTCGGACCGGCCGGGACGTTCCAGTCGCACGGCTGGGGCCACGCGCTGATCCTCGTGTCGACGGGCGTCGTCACCGCGATCCCGCTGATCCTGTTCGGCGCGGGCGCCCGGCTCGTGCCGCTGGTGACGATGGGCATGCTCCAGTACCTGGCGCCCGTGCTGCAGTTCGCGTGGGGCGTGTTCGTCATGCACGAGCCGATGCCCACGTCCCGCTGGTTCGGGTTCGGGCTCGTCTGGCTCGCCCTGGCGGTGTTCACGGTGGACGCCGTCCGCGTCCGCCGCCGCCTGCCGGTCTCCGACCTGCCCTGACCTGCCCCGACCTGCCCCGGCGGCCGGCCACCAGGCCGGACCCGCCTAGTGCGAGCGGGTCACCACGTAGTCGCTGACCGACTCCAGCGCGTCCCGCGCGGCACCCGCCGGCAGCACGTGCAGGGTCGCCCGAGCGCGTGCCGCGTAGTCGTCCAGCGTCCGCCGCGCCCGCACCAGCCCGCTCGACGCCCGCAGCAGCTCCAACGCCTCGACCACCTCGGCGTCGTCGGTGATGGGCCCCGCCAGCAGCTTCGCCAGCCGCGAGCCCGGCTCGTCCTCCAGCGCGTACAGCATCGGCAACGTCTTCACGCCTTCGCGCAGGTCCGTGCCGGGCGTCTTGCCCGACTCCTCCGACGGCGACGCGATGTCGATGACGTCGTCGGAGATCTGGAACGCCGCTCCGATGACCTCGCCGTACGCGCGCAGCGCGTCCACCTGCTCAGGGGTGACGTCGGAGAACATCGCGCCGAACCGGGCCGCCGTGGCGATCAGCGAACCCGTCTTCTCGGCGATCGTGGTCAGGTAGTGCGCGACCGGGTCCTCGCCCGCGCGCGGACCCATCGTCTCGCGCATCTGGCCGGTCACCAGCTCGGAGAACGTCTCCGCGATGATCCGCGCCGCGCCCGTGCCCAGGTCCGCGACCAGCGCCGACGCGTGCGCGAACAGGTAGTCGCCGGTGAGGATGGCGATGCTGTTGTCCCACTTCGCGTTGGCCGACTCCGCGCCGCGGCGCATCGTGGCCTCGTCCATGACGTCGTCGTGGTAGAGCGTGGCGAGGTGGGTCAGCTCGACCACCGCCGCGGCCTTCAGCACGCTGTCGCGGTCCCACTCGGTGCCGAACTGGGCGGACAGGATGGTGAACAGCGGGCGGATGCGCTTGCCGCCCGCGGTCACCAGGTGCAGGGACGTCTCCATCACCGGGTGGAACTCGCTCTGCACGACCTTGCGCAGGAGCTGCTCCACCTCGGCCAGCCCGTCCTGAACCACCTCCGCGAGCACGGGGTCCGACAACCGGAACCCCGTCCCCGCCCGCTCGCTACTGGTCACGGCTAGAGAGCCTACGTACCGCTAGAAGATGAACGCGCCGGCACCCGCCCAATCGAGGGCGAACGACGGGTAGACGCCCAGCACGAGCGTGATCGCCGCGCCGAGCGTGATGGCGACCGTGGTGAACGCGCCGGGCACGCTCACCGTCGGGCCGTCGGCCGCCGGCTCGCTGAAGTACATCAGCACGATGACCCGCAGGTAGAAGAACGCCGCCACGGCGCTCGCCACCAGGGCGATCACCACGAGGGGCGCCATCCGGGCCTCCACGGCCGCCGCGAACACCACGAACTTGCCGACGAACCCGCTGGTCAGCGGCAGACCGGCGAGGGCGAGCAGCAGGAACGTGAACACCCCCGCCACCACCGGGGACCGCTTGGCCAGGCCCGCCCACTGGGACAGGTGCGTGGCCTCGCCGTCGCCGGTGCGCACCAGCGTGACGATGCCGAACGCGGCCAGCGTGGTGAAGCCGTAGGCCAGCAGGTAGAACATCGTGCCGGACAGGCCCTGGTCGTTCAGCGAGATCACGCCGACCAGCAGGAAGCCCGCGTGGGCCACCGACGAGTACGCGATCATCCGCTTCACGTCGGTCTGGGTCAGGCCGAGGATCGCGCCGATGACCATGGACACGATGGCCACGCCCCACAGGACGCCGTTCCACTCCCAGCTGGAGCCCTCGAACGCGCCGTAGAACACGCGCAGGATGCCGCCGAACGCGGCGACCTTCGTGCAGGCGGCCATGAACGCCGTGATCGGCGTCGGCGCGCCCTGGTAGACGTCCGGCGTCCACGCGTGGAACGGGCCGACCGAGGCCTTGAACAGCAGGCCCACGACCAGCAGGCCGAAGCCCGCGTAGAGCAGCGTGTCGGAGCGGTCCGTCGCCGTCGTCGCGTTGGCGATGTCGGCCAGCTTCACGGAACCCGCGAAGCCGTACAGCAGGGCCACGCCGTACAGGAAGAACGCCGACGCGAACGCGCCGAGCAGGAAGTACTTCACCGCGGCCTCCTGCGACAGCAGGCGGCGACGGCGGGCCAGGCCGCACATCAGGTACAGCGGCAGCGACAGCACTTCCAGCGCGATGAACATGGTGAGCAGGTCGTTCGCCGCGACGAAGACCATCATCCCGCCGAGCGCGAACAGCGTCAGCGGGAAGACCTCGGTCTGCATCTCCAGCCGACCGGCCAGCGCGCGGGTCCGGAACACGCCGCCGCTCGGCGTCGCCTCCGGCACGAACGCGCCGCCCGGCTCGACGGACCGGTCCGCGATGAGCAGCACCGCGCCGAGGCCGAGCAGCAGCAGCGTGCCCCACAGGAAGATCACCGGGCGGTCGACCGCGATGGTGCCCGCCAGGGTCAGCTTGCCCTGCGGGGCGGTGCCGTCGGCCGACGCGTGCAGCGCCAGCGCGCCACCCGCGCCCGCCAGCGTGAGCAGGGTCAGCACGACCTGGCTCGGCCAGCGCTGGGCCTTGGGCAGGAACGCCTCGACGAGCACGCTGAGGCAGGCCGCGCCGAGCACGATCAGCAACGGCGCGACGGCCCCGTAGTCGATCTCCGGGGCTTGCAGCCGTTCCACGTTCTGCGAGAGGAACGTCGTCACGTCACTTGCCTTCCTGCGCGACCGGGTCGGCCACCCCGACCTCGCTGAGCGTCGCCCCGACGGACGGGGTGATCACGTCCAACACCGGCTTCGGGTAGAAGCCGAGCACCAAGATCAGTGCCACCAGCGGCGCGAGCACGGCCAGTTCGCGCTTGTTCAGGTCCGGCACCGACGCCCGTTCCGGGTCGACCGCCGCGCCGGGGCCGCCGACCGCGTCGAGCAGCGCCGTGCCGCGGACCGGGCCCTGGAAGACGCGCTGGTACAGCCACAGGACGTACAGCGCGGCGAGCACCATGCCGATGGCCGCCAGGATCGTGTACACCGGCTCGTTCGGGTAGGAGCCGATGAGCACCAGGAACTCGCTGACGAACGAGTTGGTGCCCGGCAGCGCCAGCGACGACAGGCCGGCCACGAAGAACAGGCCGCCCAGCACCGGGGTCAGCTTGGCCATGCCGCCGTAGTCCTCGATCAGGCGCGAGCCGCCGCGGGCCATCACCATGCCGACGACCAGGAACAGCATGCCGGTCGAGATGCCGTGGTTGACCATGTACAGCACCGCGCCCGTGCCCGCCTGCGAGCTGAACGCGAAGATGCCGAGCGCGATGAAGCCGAAGTGCGCGATCGACGTGTACGCCACGAACCGCTTCATGTCGGACTGGCCGACCGCGAGCAGCGAGCCGTACAGGATGCCGACCACGGCGAGGATCAGCACCAGCGGCGCGAGCTCCTTGCTGGCCGCCGGGAACAGCGGCAGGCAGTAGCGCAGGAAGCCGAACGTGCCGATCTTGTCGAGGATGCCGACGAGCAGCACGCCCGCGCCGACCGGCGCTTCCGCACCGGCGTCCGGCAGCCACGTGTGCAGCGGCACCAGCGGCGCCTTGATCGCGAACGCGACGAAGAAGCCGAGGAACAGCCAGATCTGCGTGGACAGCGGCAGGTCGCGCGTCACCGTGACCAGCGTGGCCCAGTCGAGCGTGCCCTGGCCGATCTTGTCCGCGCTGACGACGTACAGGCCGATCACCGACGCCAGCATGATGAGGCCGCCGAGCAGCGAGTACAGGAAGAACTTCATCGCCGCGTACTGCCGGTTGGGCCCGCCGAAGCGGCCGATCAGGAAGTACATCGGGACCAGCACGGCCTCGAAGAACACGTAGAACACGAACACGTCGGTGGCCGCGAAGACACCGACCATGCCGGTCTGCATGGCCAGCAGGAGGGCGAAGAACCCGCCCGCGCTGCGGCCCTCGGGCAGCTTGTCCGCCCACGAGCCGCCGATGACGATCGGCACCAGGAACGCGATCAGCGCGATCATCACCAGCGCGATGCCGTCCACGCCGAACGACAGGCGCACGCCGAAGGCGGGGATCCACTCGGCCGAGCTGGTGAGCTGCAAGCGCTCGCCGCCCGGGTCGAACGCCGTCCACGCCAGCACCGCCAACAGCAGCTCCACCAGCGAGAACGCCAGCGCGACCGTCTTGGCCACCCGGTCGTTGCCCCGCAGGAACGCCACCACCAGGCTGCCGACCAGCGGCAGCAGGAGCAGCGCGATCAGCGTCCAGCTCACGAGAACCTCACCATCAGCAGCGCGCCCAGGACGAAGACCGCACCCAGGAGCATGGAGAGCGCGTACGAGCGCACGAACCCGGTCTGCATCCTGCGCAGCCGGCCCGAGCTACCGCCCAGCAGCGCCGCCGACCCGTTGACCAGGCCGTCGACGCCCTTGTTGTCCACGAACACCAGCGCGCGGGTGAGCCAGGTGCCCGGCCGCGCGAACAACGCCTCGTTCACCGCGTTGCCGTACAGGTCGGCGCGCGCGGCGCGGACCGGGAACGACACCCGCTGCGGCCGTTCCACCGGCTGCGTGCCGCGGCCGAACAGCAGGAACGCGATGAGCACGCCCAGCGCGGACAGGCCGAGCACCAGGATGTTCACCACGCCGTGCGAGAGCACGCCGTGCTGCTCCCGCAACTCGCCGAGCGACGGCGTGAGCCAGCCGGCCAGGTTGTGGTTGGACTCGAAGAAGAAGCCCGCGCCGATCGAGCCGAACGCCAGCACGATCATCGGCACCGTCATCGACAGGCCCGACTCGTGCGGGTGGTACTCGCGGCCGTCGGCGGACTTCAGCCCGGTGTAGCGGGGCTTGCCCAGGAACACCAGGAACAGCAGGCGGGTCATGTAGAACGCGGTGATGCCCGCGCCCAGCGCGGCCACGCCGCCGAACACCCAGCCGCGCCAGCCCGGCTCGCTGAACGCCGCCGCGATGATGGCGTCCTTGGAGAAGTAGCCGGACAGGAACGGGAACCCGATCAGCGCCAGGTAGCCGAGCGTCCACGTGACGAAGGTGATCGGCATCTTCTTCGCCAGGCCGCCCATCCGCCGGATGTCGCCCTCGTCGTTCATGCCGTGCATGACCGAACCGGCGCCGAGGAACAGGCCCGCCTTGAAGAAGCCGTGCGTGAGCAGGTGCATGATGCCCAGCGCGTAGCCGACCGGACCGAGGCCGACGGCCAGGATCATGTAGCCGATCTGGCTGACCGTCGAGTAGGCCAGCACCTTCTTGAAGTCGTCGTACGCGCAGCCGATGATGCAGCCGATCAGCAGCGTGAGGCCGCCGATGATCATCACGACCAGGCGGCCGTCGGCGCTCAGGTTGTAGATCGGGTTCGCGCGGGCGATCAGGTAGACGCCCGCGGTGACCATCGTCGCCGCGTGGATCAGGGCGGAGACCGGGGTCGGGCCCGCCATCGCGTCCGGCAACCACGCCTGGAGCGGGAACTGGCCCGACTTGCCGCACGCGCCGAGCAGCAGCAGCAACGTGATGGCCAGGACCTCGGCCGACGAGAACTCGCCGACGCGGGCGAACACCTCGGTGTACTGGGTGGTGCCCAACGTCTTGAACATCAGGAAGATGGCGATCGCCAGGCCCAGGTCACCGACCCGGTTCATGAGGAACGCCTTCTTCGCGGCCGACGCCGCCTCCGGCTTGTGCTGGTACCAGCCGATCAGCAGGTAGGACGCGAGACCGACGCCCTCCCAGCCGAAGTACAGCGTCACGAAGCCGTTGCCGAGCACCAGCAGCAGCATCGCGGCGACGAAGAGGTTCAGGTAGCCGAAGAACTTCCGCCGTCCCGCCTCGTGCGCCATGTAGCCGATCGAGTAGATGTGGATCAGCGCGCCCACACCGGTGATCAGCAGCACGAACGTCAGGGACAGCGGGTCGAGGCGCAGCCCGAACTCCACGTTCAGCGCGTTCACCGGCACCCAGTCGAACAGGTGCACCTCGGTGGTCCGCTCCTCCGGGCTCAGGCCCAGCGTGGAGAAGAACAGCGCGACCCCGTACGCGAACGCGGCGATCACGGTGGCGCAGCCCAGCAGGTGACCCCACTTGTCGGTGCGCTTGCCACCCACGAGCAACACGAGCGCGCCGAAGGCCGGCAGGGCGAGCAACAACCAGGCGAGACTGCCGATCCCGCTGGCGGCAACAGGTTCCGTCACCGTGGACCTCTCAGTACTTCAGCAGGTTGGAATCGTCGACCGAGGCCGAGCGACGCGTCTTGAAGATCGCCATGATGATCGTCAGACCGACCACGACCTCGGCCGCGGCGACGACCATCACGAAGAACGCCATCACCTGGCCGTCGAGCTGCCCGTTGATGCGGGCGAACGTGACCAGGCTGAGGTTCACCGCGTTGAGCATCAGCTCCACGCACATGAACACCACGATGGCGTTGCGCCGCACCAGTACGCCGACCGCGCCGAGGCTGAACAGCAGCGCGGACAGCAACAGGTAGTACGTAGGGGTCACGACGACTCTCCCTTGAGCGCGCGCGCGTCGGGCTGGTGCCCGGTGCCGGACACCTCCGCGACGTCGTCTTCGAGACGGTCCTTGGCGGTCGTCTCGATCAGCTCGGACAGGGACTCGGCGGCCACCGAACCGTCCGGCAGGAGGGCGGGCGTGGCCACCGAGTTGGCGGTGGCGAACACGCCGGGGCCGGGCAGCGAACCGGGGCGGTCGCCGCGGAAGCGCTCCTCGACCAGCTCGCGCTGGGTCTTCTTGGCGTCCTTGCCGGTGCGCGAGGCGAACGCGAGCACCATCGCGCCGACCGCCGCCGTGATCAGCAGCGCGGACGTCAGCTCGAACGGGAACAGGTAGTCGGTGAACAGCGCCTCGCCGATGTTGGCGACGTTGCCGCCGTTGCGCGTGTTCTGCTCGGCCAGGCCGACCGGCTGCACGTCGGTCAGCGCGCGGGCGACCGAGGCGACCACGATGCCGGCGAAGCCGACGCCGATGACGGCCGCCGCGAGCCGCTGCCCGCGCAGCACCTCGACCACGGAGTCCGAGCTGTCCCGGCCGACCAGCATCAGCACGAACAGGAACAGCATCATGATCGCGCCGGTGTAGACGATGATCTGCACGAAGCCGAGGAACGGCGCCTGCTGGACCATGTAGAGCACACCGAGGCTGAGCATGGTGAGCACGAGCCACAGCGCGGAGTGCACCGCGTTGCGGGCGAAGAGCATGCCGAGCGCGCCGGCCAGGGCGAGCGGGCCGAGGATCCAGAACGCGACCGCCTCGCCGGTGGTCACGGTGTCCACCGCCCGCTGGACGGCGTCGGGCTGCTGGGCCAGGAGGGAGGAGATCATCGACCCGCTCCCGGAACCTGCTCGGCCTGGGCCTTGTCCCCTTGGGCGGCCAGCTGCGGACCGTTCACGTAGTAGTCCTGCTCGTTCTCGCCGAGCCGCATCGGGTGCGGCGGCTGCTCCATGCCGGCGAGCAGCGGCGCGAGCAGGTCTTCCTTGGTGAAGATCAGCTTCTGCCGGTCGTCGTCGGCGAGCTCGTACTCGTTCGTCATGGTGAGCGAGCGGGTCGGGCACGCCTCGATGCACAGGCCGCAGCCGATGCAGCGCAGGTAGTTGATCTGGTAGTCGGCGCCGTAGCGCTCACCCGGGGAGTACCGCGCCTCCTCGGTGTTGTCGCCACCCTCGACGAAGATCGCGTCCGCCGGGCACGCCCACGCGCACAGCTCGCAGCCCACGCACTTCTCCAGCCCGTCCGGGTGCCGGTTGAGCTGGTGGCGGCCGTGGAACCGCGGCGCGGTGACCTTCTTGACCTCGGGGTACTCCTCGGTGACGACCTTCTTGAACATCGTGCCGAAGGTGACGCCGAAGCCCTTGACGGGATCAAACACGCCCATCGCTGGCCTCCTTTTGTGAAGCTGCGGGTACCGCTGCCGGTTCCTGCGCCTGATCGCCGGTCGTCGGCAGTTGCGCGACCGGCACCTGCCGGCGCGGCGGGGACTTCGGGACCTGGAGGTCCAGCGGGGGCACCGGGAAGCCGCCGCCGGTGACCGGCACGGCGTCGGGGTCGTGCTCCTCCCGCTTGTCCGGCAGCAGGAACGCGATGAGCAGGACCACGGCGAGGAACCCGCCGATGACCATCAGCGCGGTGCTGGTCTCCAGACCGCCCTGGGCCTCCCACTCCTGGCGCAGGTAGCGGGCGAACGCCACCGCGACGAACCAGACCAGCGCGATCGGGACCAGGAACTTCCAGCCCAGCCGCATGAACTGGTCGTAGCGCAGGCGGGGCAGCGTGCCGCGCAGCCAGATGAACAGGAACAGGAAGGCCAGGGTCTTGATCACGAACCACAGCAGGCCGAACCAGCCGCTGTTGAGGACGTGGTCGTCGCCGACGAACGGGAACCGCCAGCCGCCGAGGAACAACGTGGTGGCCAGGGCCGAGACGGTCACCATGTTGACGTACTCGGCCAGGAAGAACAGCGCGAACTTCAGCGAGCTGTACTCGGTGTGGAAGCCGCCGACCAGCTCCGACTCGGCCTCGGGGAGGTCGAACGGCGCGCGGTTGGTCTCGCCGACCATCGAGCACACGTAGATGAGGAAGCTGACCGGCAGCAGGTAGAAGTACCAGCCGCTGCTCTGCGCGTCGACGATCTCGGCGGTGGACAGCGAGTGCGAGTGCATGACGACCGCGACGATCGACAGGCCCATCGCGATCTCGTACGAGATCACCTGCGCGGCCGAGCGCAGCGCGCCCAGCAGCGGGTACGGCGAGCCGGAGGCCCAGCCGGACAGCACGATGCCGTACACGCCGAGCGAGGAGCAGGCCAGCACGACCAGCACGCCGACCGGGAGGTCGACCAGCTGGAGGGCGGTGCGCTCGCCGAAGATGGAGACCTCGCCGCCCAGCGGGATCACCGAGAAGGCGACGAACGCGGGGATGCAGGAGATCACCGGGGCGAGGAAGAAGACCCACTTGTCCGCGAGGACGGGGCGGATGTCCTCCTTGAAGGCGAGCTTCAGGCCGTCGGCGAGCGACTGGAGCCAGCCGTTCGGGCCGACCCGGTTGGGCCCGGGGCGCTGCTGCATCCGGGCCACCACCTTGCGCTCCCAGTTGATCATGAACAGGGTCATGACCACGAGGAACGCGAAGATGCCGACGACCTTGACGAGGATCAGCCAGAGCGGATCGTCGGCGAGGAGTTCAGCGCTGCTCATGCCGTGCCTCCGACGGGCGAGGTGTTGGCGTCGGCGGAGCCCGCGGCCGGCGCCGACGACGTGATCTTCTCCGCGACGCCCGTGACCGCGGGCGCGACCGCCACCACGGAGCCGTGACCGGCGACCAGGTTCCGCCGCACGGTGACCGCGCCCGAGTTGCCGGGCAGCCACACGACGCCGTCGGGCAGGTCCGCCGTCTCGACCGGCAGCACGACCTCGCCGCGGTCGGTGGCGACGGCGATCTCGCCGCCGGGGTGGACGCCGAGGCGCTGCGCGGTGGCCGCGGACAGCTTGGCCACGACCGGCCGGGCGGTGCCCGCCAGGTTCGGCTCGCCGTCCTGCAGCGAGCCGTTGTCCAGCAGCCGCCGCCACGTGGCGAGGACCGCCTGGCCCTCCTTGGGCTGCGGCAGGAGTGGCGCGGGCACGGTCGGCGCGGTGGCGCTGGTCGTCGCGACGCCGAGCCGGGCCAGGTCTGCGGCGGCCGCCGCCGGGGTCTGGGTGAACAGGTCGGCGTCCATCTCGACGGCCAGCGTGTCGAGCACCCGGCCGTCGGGCAGCGCGCCCGTGCCCTCGATCGTGGTGCCGAACTGGCGGACGCGGCCCTCCCAGTTGAGGTAGCTGCCCGCCTTCTCGACCGCCGGGGCGATCGGCAGCACGACGTCGGCGTGCGCGGTGACCGCGCTGTGCCGCAGCTCCAGGCTGACCACGAAACCGGCCAGCTCCAGCGCGCGCTCGGCCAGCGCCGGGTCCGGCAGGTCGAACGGGTCGACGCCGCCGACCACCAGCGCGTCCAGGCCACCGCTCGCGGCGGCGGTCAGGATGCCGGTGGTGTCGCGGCCGGCCTGCGCGGGCAGCGCGCCCGGCTCCAGTCCCCACGCCTGCTCGACCTCGGCGCGGGCCGCC
>NZ_JBHTLK010000208.1:0-12516 GCF_042678885.1 Saccharothrix hoggarensis | reverse complement strand
CGGCCGGTGCGGCGGGCCAGTTCGACCGCGCGTCCGCGCTCGCCGACCAGGCGTGGGACCTGGTGGCCAACCGGGTGGACGGCGCCAAGGTGGCACGCGTCCAGGCCCGGTTGGCCGCCGAGCAGGGACGGTCGGCGGAGGCCGCGACGCAGCTCCTCCGCGCCGCCGCCTGCGCCCGGCACACCGATCCGGAGCTGGCGGGGGAGCTGCTGTTCAACTCCGCCCAGAACGCGTGGGCGGGCCGTGACTTCGACGCCCTCCGGGAGATCGCCGCCCGCGCCGACGGCCTGCCCGGCGCCGACGACACGCGGGCCGTGGCGACCGCCGCCCTGGGGCTGGACGGCGCGGACGTGCCCGGCGGCATGGCGGCGCTGCGGCGCCTCCTCGGCTCGCGGTACGTCGGCGGACCCGGCAACGCGGTCACGGCCTGGTGGCACCTCGTGCTGGGCGACGACCGCGCCGCGTACGAGTGGGCCGCCGACCTCGAACGCCAGTCCCGCGCCCAGGGCGCCCTCGGCGTGCTGCCCCGCGTCCTCGCGTACCTGGCCCGCGGTCGCCTGCACCTCGGGCAGCACCGGGACGCCCGCGCCACCGCCGAGGAAGGGCTGCGGATCGCGTCCGACATCGGCCAGACGTTCAGCGTGGGGTTCCTGTCCAGCGTGCTCGCCGAGCTGGCCGCCATCGAGGGTGACGAGGCGCGCTGCGAGGAGCTGGTGGCGACGTTGGCCGGCGGCCCGCCGCGGTCGGTGCGCGCGGCGTGCGCGCTGGCGCTGCTGGACCTCGGGCTCGGCCGCCACGAGGCGGTGCTGGACCGGCTGGCCGACGTCGCCGCGGGCGCGCACCGGCTCTACGCCGTCTCCAGCCTGCCCGACCTGGTCGAAGCCGCCGCCCGCCTCGGCAGGCACGCGCACGCCGCCGACGCGGGGGACTGGTTCGACGAGTGGGCGTCGAGCACCGGCCGGCCGTGGGCGGAAGCCGTCGCCGCGCGGTGCCGCGCCCTGCTCACCGACGACGAGCGCTGGTTCAGCCGTGCGGTCGACCTGCACCGCGTCGCCGACGGCCGCCCGTTCGAACGGGCCCGCACCGAGCTGCTGTACGGGGAGTGGCTGCGCCGCGCCCGCCGCAAGACCGACGCCCGCGCCCATCTCCGTTCCGCGCTGGACCTCTTCGAGCGCCTGGGCGCGACCCCGTGGGCGGCCCGCGCCCGCACGGAACTGCGCGCCACCGGCGAGAGCCGCGCGCTGCCCGGTCCGGACCCGCTGAGCACCCTCACGCCGCAGGAGCTCCAGGTCGTGCGGCTGGCCGCCGAGGGGCTGAGCAACCGGGAGATCGGCGCGCAGCTGTTCCTGAGCCCGCGGACGGTCGGCTACCACCTGTACAAGGTGTACCCGAAGCTCGGCGTGGCGTCCCGCGTGGAGCTGGGCAAGCTCGACCTCGCGTAGCCAAATGGTCTAGACCCATTGACATCGTCCACGACGCGTACGCACCCTTGACGGCAGTCGGCCGCCGCCCTGCCCGAGGAGGTTTCCACGTGAATCTCAAGAACAGGACGGCACGGTCGCTCGCCGTCCTGGTGATGGTGCTCGGCGCGACCGCCGTCTGGAACGCCGGCTCGAACACCACCGCGGCGCTCGCCGCGGAACCCCTGCGCAGCATCGTCCCCGTGCCGGTGTCCGTGCAGCCCGCGGCCGGCGTCACGCACACCGTCACCGCCGCCACCAAGATCTACACCACGCCCGCGGCGCACGCCGTCGGCGACCAGCTGGCCGCGCTCCTCCGCCCGTCGACCGGCTACCCGCTCCCCGTCACCGACACCACCGGCACGCCGTCCGACGGCATCTCGCTGCTCATCGGCGGCGCGCCCGCGACGGTCGGCGACCAGGGCTACCACCTCGCCGTCACGGCGGCGTCCGTCCAGCTCCGCGCCAACACCCCGGCGGGCCTGTTCGCGGGCGTGCAGACGCTGCGGCAGATGCTGCCCGCCAAGGTCGAGAGCCGCACCGCCCAGCCCGGTCCGTGGACGGTCCCCGGCGCGACGATCACCGACCACCCGCGCTTCGGCCACCGCGGCGCGATGCTCGACGTGGCCCGCCACTTCCACCCCGTGGCCACCGTCAAGCGGTACCTCGACCAGCTCGCCCTCTACAAGGTCAACTACTTCCACCTGCACCTGACCGACGACCAGGGCTGGCGGATCGTGATCGACAGCTGGCCGCGCCTGGCCACGCACGGCGGCAGCACGCAGGTCGGCGGCGGACCCGGCGGGTACTACACGAAGGCGCAGTACCAGGAGATCGTCGCCTACGCGGCGGCCCGGCACATCACCGTCATCCCCGAGGTGGACCTGCCCGGCCACACCAACGCGGCGCTCTCCTCGTACGCCGAGCTGAACTGCAACGGCGTCGCGCCCGCGTTGCGCACGGACATCGCGGTCGGCTACTCGTCGCTGTGCGTGTCGAAGGAGATCACCTACACGTTCGTGGAGGACGTGATCCGGGAGATCGCCGCGCTGACGCCCGGCCCGTACTTCCACATCGGCGGCGACGAGGCCAACGCGACCACCGACCAGGAGTACCAGACGTTCATGAACCGCGTGCTGCCGCTCGTCGGCAAGTACGGCAAGAAGCCGATGGGCTGGCACGAGTTCGTCAAGACCACCACCGACACCTCCGCGGTCGCGCAGTACTGGGGCACGACCACGTCCAACGCCGTGGTGCAGAACGCCGCCGCGCGCGGCCAGAAGATCCTGATGTCGCCCGCGAACAAGGCGTACCTCGACATGAAGTACCACTCCGGCACGCAGCTCGGCCTGAGCTGGGCCGGTTTCGTCGAGGTGCAGGACGCCTACAACTGGAACCCCGGCACGCACGTCAGCGGCGTGCCCGAGTCCGCCGTGCGGGGCGTCGAGGCTCCACTGTGGACGGAGACGATCGTGACGCCGGCCCACATCGACCACATGGCGTTCCCGCGCCTGTCGGCGATCGCGGAACTGGGCTGGTCGCCGTGGTCGACGCACAACTGGGACGCGTTCAAGGCCCGCCTCGGCGCCCAGGCCCCGCGGTGGGCCGCGATGGGCATCGACTTCTACCGCTCGCCCCAGGTGCCGTGGGAGAGCGGCGACACGACCACCACCACGACCACCACGACGACAACCACCACCACGACGACCACGACCACGACCACCACGACCACGACCACCACGACGCAGCCGTCGGGCACGTGGGCGCCGAACCGCGCGTACGCGGTCGGCGCGCAGGTCACCTACAACGGCGTCAACTACCAGTGCCGCCAGGCGCACACGTCGCAACCGGGCTGGGAGCCGCCGAACGTTCCCGCCCTCTGGCTCCGCCTCTGACGGGGTCGTCCGCCGCCGGGGCTCAGACGACCCTGGCGGCGGACACCGGGCGTTGCGCCATCGTGAACGTGCCCGCGGACGACGTGTTGACGCTCCACCGGTAGCGGGTGAACTCGCCGGTGGCGTCGGAGGCGTAGAACATCATGTGCCCGAAGCCCGCGCCGTCGGTCTCGGCGGTGGCGTTGAAGATCCGGTTGTCGGGGTACCGGAAGTAGTTGCCGACCCCGTACACGCCGTGCGGCTCGGACGTGCAGTCCACGACCTCCACGGCGTACTGCGTCTCGCCGGGGAAGTTCAGGCCGCGGCTCGGCGCGGTGTAGACGCCCTTGACGGACCGGACCAGCACCACGTGCCCGGTGTTGGTGTCCTGGTCGTTGCGGTAGTCGATGGCGATCAGGTCGCCCGGCCGGAGGTCCGCGACCCTGGTGACCCGCTCGAAGTGCGGCACCCGCCGGTCGGCGAAGGCGGCCCGGTAGTCGCGGGCGAACGGGCTGGCCAGCCCGAAGTGCCTGCTGAAGAACGCCGACGTCGCCCACCGGTACGTGCGCTTCAGCACGGCCGTCTGGAAGGACGCGCACTGGCTCTGGTTGACCCACTCGGTCGCGTCGCCGGGGGAGCCCCACCGGACCACGTTCGGCTGGTCGGGGTGCTTGTACGTGTTGTTGGACAGCGGGCACGTCGGCAACGAGAGGTAGCCGACCAGCTGCTCGGCCTCCAGCAGGTGCGGCGTGGACGTCCGGTGTGGACGCGGCGCCTGGGCCAGGGCCGACGCGGTCGCCCCGAGGGTCGCGGTCGCACCCACGGCGACGGCGGTCCCCCCGCGGAACGGTCTGCGCGACAGGTCCATCGTGCGACTCCCCCTTCGATACGGGCGCGCATACCGTAGTCGAAGGGGGCAAGCCGCACGGTGGGATCAGCGCACGTAGACCAGCAGGACGGTGGTCAGGACCGTGCAGACGGCCAGCATCCCGGCGAGGCCGGTCATGGCCGCGCCGGCGGACAGCACGACCTTGGTGAGCATGCCCAGCACGCGGCGCAGCAGCCGGGCCAGACCCATGACCAGCGTCATCGCGCCGATCATGATCATCACGACGAGTGGCGTCCACTCGGTGGTCTCGGACGATTGAGCTAACGCGGTGAGCATGTTCATGACGACCCCTGGATGGCTTCCTGGGTGAACTTCACCTAGACTCACTGAAGTTGACTGAACCTCAGTAACCTGAGGGTAAGGTGACGTGTACTTCACTGACAAGCCCCTGATGGGGGTAGTGGGTCGTGACTTTCCGCCGTAATCGTGTATGTTTCGCTCTTCAGCTAGTGAGCTGAAGTTCACTGAAGGGCGCGCGGACGTGGTCGTTGCGGATGACTCCCCCTCGCTGGCGCACCGCCTCAGGGCGTTGCGCGAGGAGCAGTGGCCCGACGTGACGATCACCCAGAGCGACCTCGCGGCGGCGTTCAGCGCCGACAAGCCGGCCAGCGTGCCGCTCCTGTCGTCGTGGGAGAGCCGCACCAAGCCGAAGACGCCGCCGCTGCACCGCCTGGCCGCCTACGCCACGTTCTTCGCCACCAGGCGTTCCGTCGCCCAGCGCCCGTACCGCCTGCTCCCGGTGGACGAGCTGACCCCGGACGAGGCCCGCGACCGCGAGGAGCTGCTGCGCGAGCTGACGGAGCTGCGGGCTGCCGAACAACGCGAAGCCGGCACGTCGCCGCCGCCCGACCAGGGCAACCGGGGTTTCTGGTACTTCGACGACCGGCACGTGATCACGATCGTGGTGGCCCAGCTGCCGGCCGCGATGCGCGAGCGGATGCCCTACTCCGACCCGACGCAGCCGGACTACGTGGAGCTGTACACCTACGCCGACCTCGACGCCCTGATCGAGCTGCACGGCCACATCCGCGCGCTCAACCCGCGCAGCCAGGTCAACTTCCGCATCGCCTCCGACCTGGAGCCCGACGACTACACCACGCACCTCGTCCTGCTCGGCGGCGTGGACTGGAACCTGGTCACCCGCGAGCTGCTGGCCCGGGTCGACCTGCCGGTCACCCAGGTCGCCAGGCACGACGACGACGAGGCGGGCGGCTTCCTCGTGCGCCGGCCGGACGGCGGTGAAACGCTGTTCGCACCGAAGCTCGGCAGGGAGCGCGGCCACGAGGTGCTGCACGAGGACGTGGCCCACTTCTACCGCGGACCGAACCCGTTCAACCACAAGCGGACGGTGACGATCTGCAATGGCCAGTACGGCCGGGGAACCCTCGGCGTCGTGCGGGCCCTGACCGACACCAGGTTCCGCGACCGCAACGCGGAGTACCTGGCGACCCGCTTCGCGGGCACGCGGGCCTACAGCGTCCTCACCAGGGTGCTCGTGGTGAACGGCCAGGTCGTCACGCCGGACTGGAACCTGCCCGAATCACGCCTTTTCGAGTGGCCGGAGGGCCAGGGTTGAACGCCACAGCGCCGGCGCCCGTGGAGCACCACGCGTCGCACGGCAAGCTGCTGACCACAGTGGACGTGGAGGACTGCCCGCCGGGGGCGGTGGACGCGGTCGTCGTGCCCACCAACCGGACGTGGGCGCACCTCGACAAGGCGACCGGGGTCGCCGCCGTGCTCGGCCGGCCGCTGGTCGTGCTGACCAGCGGCAACGCCGCGCCGGAGGCAGCCGCGAAGCTGGCCCGGAAGAAGCACGTCGAGATGCTGGTCGTCGACGTCACCGCCCTGCCGGCGTCGGTGATGCCCCGCCTGGCCACCACGGAGGTGCTGCGCGGCACGGAGTTCGAGCGCGGCACCGACACCAGCCTCAAGCGCAACCTCGGCCTCCTCGTGTCCCGCGTGGTCGGCTGGGAGCGGGTGGCGTTCCTGGACGACGACATCACCGTGCCCCGGCCCGCCGACCTCGACGCCGCCGCGGGCCTCGTCTCGCACGGCTACGCGGCCGTCGGCCTGGAGGTGGGCGGGTACCCGGACAACTCCGTCGTCTGCCACGCCCACCGCGAGACGGGCGGCGACCAGGGCACGTTCATCGGCGGCGGCGCGCTCGTCGTCGGCAACGACTCGATGTCCTCGTTCTTCCCCACCATCTACAACGAGGACTGGTTCTTCCTGCTGGACGACGAGGGCCTGCGCCGCTCGGCGATCACCGGCCAGGTGGTCCAGAAGGAGTACGACCCGTTCGCCGGGGAGCAGCGGGCGCAGGTGGAGGAGTTCGGCGACTGCCTCGCCGAGGGCGTGTTCGCGCTGCTCGACGACGACGGCGGCTTCGAGGCGGCGGCGGACGAGGGCTACTGGTGGGACTTCCTGCACGGCCGGATGGCCCTGATCGACGGCATCCTCGACCGGATCGAGTCGCGGGGCCGGCGTGACGGGGAGGCGCTGCGCATGGAGATCGCCCTGCGGGCCGCCCGCAAGCGCTGCGAGGCCATCCCGCCGTCCCTGTGCGTGCGGTACCTGAAGGCGCTCGCGCAGGACCGCCGCACGTGGGCCGCGCACGTCCAGGGCTTCCCGCGCGGCACGGTCGGGCTGCGCGGCGCGATGGGCGCGCTGGGCCTGGCCCGGTGCGGGACGTACGTCGCCCCCTGACCACACCCTCCCGACCCCGCCGGTCCTGACCCCGCCGCCCCGACCCCACCGGGTCCCGACCACCCCGGGTCGACGGCTGCCCGCCGAGGCCTCTCCCATGTGGCGGAACGCTCAGTTCTCCGCGCCCGCCGGCGATTAGGCTCGCCTGCTGGAACGGGGACGAGCGGGCGGCGGCTGGGCCGTCGGTCGGACGGAGGCACGGGGATGACGAGCACCGATGGTCGGCAGAAGTGGCTGACCGTCGCCGAGGAGCTGGCGACCGCGCTGCGGGTGGACGCGGCGGAGCGGGACCGGCGCGGTGCGGAGCCGGTGGCCGAGGTCGACGCCCTGCGGCGGTCCGGCGTGCTGGCGATCGGTGACTGGGCCACCCAGCAGGCGGTCACCCGGGTGGTGGGGGCGGCGGACGCCAACGTCGGTCACCTGCTCGGCTACCACTACCTCCAGGTGTGGCGGACGGGCCTGTTCGGGCGCGACGGCGTGACGTCCGGCGCCGAGACCTTCTGGGCCGGGGTCAGCAACCCGCTGGACGCGGCGCTGGAGCTGCGGCCCGTCGACGGCGGGTACGAGGTCACGGGGCGCAAGACGTTCGCCACCGGCGCGTCGGTGGCCGACCGGCTCGTGGTCAGCGCGACCCGCACGGACACCGGCGACAAGGTCACCTTCGTCCTCGACGCGAAGGCCGACGGCATCACCTACGCCGGCGACTGGGACAACATCGGCCAACGCCTCACCGCCAGCGGCGGCGTCGTGTTCGACCGCGTCCACGTCCCCGCCGACCAGGTGCTCGGCGCCCACGACGAGACGAACCCGCGGCTGTCCCTCGCCGCCCTGGGCTTCCAGCTCGTGCTCGCCCAGCTGTACGTGGCGATGGCCGAGGGGGCGCTCGCCGAAGCCGCCCGCTACACCCGCACGACCACCCGCCCGTGGTTCCTCAGCGGCGTCGACAGCGCGACCGCCGACCCGTACGTCCTCGCCACCTACGGCGAGCTGGTCGCGGACGCGCAGGCCGCCGGGCTCCTCGCCGACCACGCGTCGGAACGCCTCCGCCACGCCTCCGAGCGCGGCGCGGACCTGACCGCCGACGAACGCGCCGACACCGCCGCCGCCATCTCGTCCGCCAAGGTCGTCGCCACGAAGGTCGCGAACCAGACCACCAGCCGCGTGTTCGAGCTGTGCGGGGCCCGCGCGACCGCCGCCGGCTACGCGTTCGACCGGTTCTGGCGCAACGCCCGCACGCTCACCCTGCACGACCCGGTGGCGTACAAGGCCCGCGAGGTCGGCGCGCACTTCCTCACCGGCGAGCACGCCCCGTTCACCGGGTACAGCTGATGGAGCCGCTGCTCGCGCGCAGCGTGCGCCTCGAAGACGACGGCGTGCACATCCTGGACCGGCGCAACTTCCCGTTCGAGCGGGTGTGGGTGCGCTGCGGCACGGTCGGCGAGGTCGCCAAGGCGATCGAGGACATGGTCACCCAGTCGTCCGGCCCGTACTTCGCCGCGCTCTACGGCATGGTGCTGGCGGCCCGCGAGGTCCGCGGCCTGCCCCGCGACGAGGCCCGCGCCGCGCTCGACCGGGCCGGGCGGCTGCTGGTCGAGACCCGCCGCACCAACAACCACCTGCGCAAGGCGGTCGCCGCCCTGCTGGCCGGCGTGGACGTGGACGACGACGTCGAGGCCGGGGCGCTGCGGGGCGCGCTCGCGGGCGACGAGCGGTACCGGGCGCGCAGCCGCAGGCTCGGCGAGTTCACCGCCGCCCGCCTCCCGGACGAGGGCGCGGTGCTCACGCACTGCTGGGCCGACCTGTACCTGACCGAGACCGTCACCGCTGCCCAAGACCTGGGCAAACGTTTGCGGTTCGTCTGCACGGAGACCCGCCCGTACCTCCAGGGCGCGCGGCTCACCGCCGAGACCCTGGGCGAGATGGGCGTCGACACGACCCTCGTCACCGACGGCATGGGCGCGGCCGTGATGTCGACCGGCGACGTCGACGTGCTGCTGACCGCCGCCGACCGGGTCACCATGGACGGGCACGTGGTCAACAAGGTCGGCACGCTCGGCCTGGCGATCGCCGCCCGCGAGTTCGACGTGCCGTTCCTCGCGATGGTGCAGGCGCCGGACCGGCTCGCGCCCACCGCCGCCGACGTGCCGATCGAGTACCGGCCCGGTGACGACGTGCTGCACACCCTGGGCCGCCGCACGGCCACCGAGCGGGCGCGGGGCCGGTACCCGGCGTTCGACGTCACGCCGCCGCGGTTCGTGACGGAAGTGGTGACCGATCGCGGTGCGTACGCTCCGCACGAGCTGGCTGATTACTACGTTGGGGACGTTCATGACTGAGTGGGTTGTGCTGGACATCGAAGGCACGCTCAGCGCCACCGACCAGGTCCTGGTCACGCTGTACGACTACGCCCGGCCGCGCCTCGGCCCGTGGATCGACGAGCACGGCGACGACCCGGCCGTGGCCGAGGCGGTGGCGCAGATCCGCGAGCTGTCCGGTGTGGACGGTGGCACGGACGAGCTGGTGCGCGTCCTGCACGGCTGGATGGACGCCGACCAGAAGGTCACGCCGCTCAAGACGCTGCAGGGCCTCATCTGGCAGCGCGGCTACGCCGAGGGCGACCTGGTGGCCGAGTTCTTCCCCGACGTCGTGCCCGCGCTGCGCGAGTGGCACGCGGAGGGCGTCGACCTGGCCGTGTTCTCGTCCGGTTCGGTGGCCGGCCAGGTGGCGTTCTTCAGGCACACCACCGACGGCGACCTCACGTCGTTGTTCCAGCACCACTTCGACACCGTCAACGCGGGCCCGAAGCGCGAGGCCGCGTCGTACCTGAAGATCGCGTCCGTGCTCGGCTCGGACGACATCACGTTCTACTCGGACGTGCCCGCGGAGCTGGACGCCGCCGCCGAGGCGGGCTGGCGGACGGTCGGCGTGCGGCGGCCGGGCGAGCCGTACGGCGACGCCGACTTCGGTCCACACCGGACGGTGGAGGCCCTGTGACGCCCGATCCGCGGGAGGCCGGCGAGGCGCTGGCCGCCGAGTGCGCCCGGTACACCGCGATGGGCTGGATGCGCGGCACGTCCGGCAACCTGTCCGTGGTGGTCGACCGCGACCCGCTGCGGCTCGCGGTCACCGTCAGCGGCAAGGACAAGGGCGAGCTGACCCCCGACGACGTGGTCGTCGTCGACGCCGAGGGCCGCACGGACGACCCGGTGCGCGTCCCGTCGGCCGAGGCGGGCCTGCACGGGCGGATCGCGGCGGTGTCCGGCGCGGGCGCGGTGGTCCACGTGCACGCCCTCGCGCCCGTGGTCGCGGCCGAGCACTGGCCGGACGGCGTCGAGCTGCGCGACCTGGAGATGCTGAAGGGGTTCGGCCGGCAGGCGCACGAGTCCGTCGTGATCCCGGTGGCGCCGAACAGCCAGGACATGCGGGTGCTCGGCGACGCGTTCGAGGCCGGGTTCCGCGCGGACGTGCCGGCCTTGATCGTGGCCCGGCACGGCGTGTACGTGTGGGGTGACGACCTCTACCAGGCGCGGCACCGGCTGGAGTGCTTGGAGTGGCTGGTGCGCTTCAAGGTCGAAACCCACAGGAGGTAGGCGCGATGACGTTGCTGACCGTGTGGTCGGACACCGACCCCGAGACGGTGGTGGTGCGCACCGCCGACCCCGCCGAGATCGCCGCGGAGCTGAAGCGGCTCGGCGTCCGCTACGAGCAGTGGCCCGTCGTGCCCGGCGTGACCAGCGAGAACGCGCTGGAGGTGTACGCCGAGCAGGTCGCCCGCGTCACCGAGGCCGAGGGCTACACCCTGGTCGACGCGATGGAGATGACCCCGTCCGACGACCCGGGGTGGCTGGAGACGGCGGGGCAGGCGCGGCTGAAGTTCCTGGCCGAGCACACCCACGACGACGACGAGGACCGGTTCTTCGCGCGCGGCGCGGGCGTGTTCTACCTGCACGTCGACGGACGCGTGCACGCCGTGCTGTGCGAGGCGGGCGACCTGCTCAGCGTGCCCGCGAACACCACCCACTGGTTCGACATGGGCACCCGGCCGGACTACGTGTCGATCCGGTTCTTCCACGACGACGACGGCTGGGTCGGCAACTTCACCGGCAGCGAGATCGCCCGGTCGTTCCCGACGTTCGACGCGCTCATGGCGGGTCACCGAGCGAGCTGAGCTCGGCCGCGAGGTTGGCCTTGGCCCGTGCCTCCCACCGCTCGTGCGCGTGCGGCGTGACGTAGAGCGGGTCGCGCCGCGCCAGGGCGCGCAGGACGTTCGCCCGCCCGACCCGCCACGCGTCGTCCGGCACGTGCGCGTACTCGGCGCGCACCGCCGCCCGGTAGCGCTCGTACACGTCGGGGTCGGCGGCGAGGACGGCCAGGTCGGCGTCCAGGAGCAGGCACGTCAGCGGGTCGTCCGACGCGTGGTCCGCGGTGGCCAGCACCAGGTCGGCCACCTGGTCGGCCTCCGGCAGGCCGGCGAGCCGGTCGCGCGCCCACTCGGCGCTGCGGCGCTCGTCGTCGCCGTGCCTGCCGTCGTACACGACGTCGTGCGCCAACGCGGCGAGCGCCAGCACGGCCCGCTCCCGCGGTGTCCGCCCGTCGGCCCGCGCGAGGAGGTCCGCGTCGCGCGCGACAGCCAGCGCGTGGTCGGTGTTGTGGTAGCCGCGGTGGGGTTCGGCGTACCGGGTGGCCAGGTCGCCCGGCCCCTGCGCGCCGTCCGGGTCGTCCGGGTCGTGCGTGCCGCCCAGCTCGGCGACCGCCTCGCACCACCGCGCTTCCAGCTCACGCACCGGGCACCCCCACCGTGAACGCCGCGCCGCCCTCGGGCGCGGGACCGGCCTCGATCGTGCCACCCAGCCGGGTCACCAGGCCGTGCGCCAGCGCCAGCCCGACGCCCGTGCCCACCGGCCGCGACCGCTCGTACTTCGCGTGCAGCGCGCCCTTGCGGAACGCCACCCGGTAGTCCTCCTCCGACAACCCCGGCCCGCCGTCGCGCACCTGCAGCACGTCACCCAGCGACAGCACCACGGGCCGGCCCGCGGGCGTGACCCGGAGGGCGTTCTCCAGCAGCCCGTCCAGCACCTGCCGCAGCCGCCGCGGGTCGGTCACCCGCACCACGGGGTGCGCGGGCAGTTCGAGCCGGAACTCGACGTCCTTCGCCGCGCACCGCGCCCGCCACACCTCCGCGGCGGCCGACACCAGCGCGGTGAGGTCGACCGGCGCGAGGTCGACGCGGAAGTCGTCCGCGCCGAGCCGGGCCAGGTCGAGCAGGTCGGCCACCAGCCGGTCCAGCCGGTGCGCCTCCCGCCCGATCGTCCGGCCGACCGCCGGCACCTCCGACCCGGTCACCACGCCGTCGGCCAGCGACTCGGCGAACCCGGTGACCGCCGTCAACGGCGTCCGCAGCTCGTGCGACACCGACAGCAGGAACTCCCGCTGCCTGGCCTCGCTGCGCGCCAACGCGTCGGCCAGCGAGTTCACCGCGCCCGCGACCTCGGCGACCTCCGCCGGCCCGCGCTCGTCCGCCCGCAGGTCACGCCGCCCGCCGCTCATGGTGCGCGCGACCGCCGCCGTCTCCCGCAACGGCCGGGAG
>NZ_JBHTLK010000207.1:0-12574 GCF_042678885.1 Saccharothrix hoggarensis | reverse complement strand
AGCGCGGCGGCCAGCCGGTCGGCGTCGTCCGGCGTGACGGCGAGGACGAGCGCGCCGAGCACCGCCACCACGTCGCCGCCCACGGTGTTCGGCCCGCCGGCCATGTCGTCGGCGAGCTGGGCGAAGAACCGGCGCATGTGCTCCAGCCGCGCTCCGGCGGGTCCGGTAGGCGCCGCGCCCGGGTCACGGCAGGGCGCCCGTCGTGGCCAGGAGGAGCGCGATCGCGGGCAGGAAGTTGTTGACCTGGTGGGCGATCACGGAGGCCAGCAGGTTGCCGGTGATCAGCCGGGCCAGGCCGATCGGGATCGACAGCACCAGCAGCAGTGGCGTGCGCAGGAGTTCGAGGTGCGCGACGGAGAACGCCAGGCTGGTCACCGCGAACACCACCCAGCGGTTCCAGCCCCAGTGCTCCAGCGCACGCCACAGCACGCCCCGGAACAGCAGCTCCTCGCCGATCGGCGCGAGCAGGAACACCGCCAGGAACGCCACCACGGCCGCCGTCGGCGCGAGGTCGCGACCCGTGAACGCGTCGCCGACCGCCGAACTGGCCTGCTCCGAACCCACCCAGGCGGCCCACAGCGCCGCCGCCGGCAGCGCGATCACCAACCCGCCGACGCCGAACCCGAGGCCGATCGCGGCGTCCCGACCGTGCCACCGGAACGCCAGCTCACGGCGTGCCCGCCCGGCCTTCGGGCCACCGCCCAGCCACGCCGCGCCGAGGACCGCCACCAGACCGGCCAACGAGATGGGCACGGTGAGCAGCGCGAGCAACCGGCCGTCCTCCAGCCGTGCCGGGTCGGCGCCGGTGGACGTCAGCAACACCGCCACGGACGCCAGGAGCATCGTCACCTGGGCCGCGAAGAACACGGCCACCAACCCCAGGCCCGTCCGCCCGCGGCGCGCCGGGACACCGCCCGGCGGCGGTGGCGCGGTCAGCCGGTCGTCCGGGGGAACCGGCTCGTTCTGGTCATCGCCCACAACCGTGGATAACCCGCGCCGGCGTCGAGGTCAACTCGGGCCACCCGATGGCCTAGTTCCGGGGAGGCGCCGGCGAGGGGTGGAGCCGCCACCGCTGCTCGCCGTCCTCGCGGAGGATGCCGGTGGCGCGCAGGCCGATCCGCCGCGCGACCGCCTCGCTCGCCAGGTGGTCCGGCGCGATGTGGGCGCGCACGTCCCGCACGCCGCGCTCGACCAGCCAGGCGATCACCCCGGTGACGGCCTCGGTGGCGTAGCCGTGACCCTGGTGCGGCACGCCGACGACCCACGCCAGCTCCGCCGTCGTCCCGTTCGCGCCGGCGGTCGTGGTCGCCTGCACGGCGCCCACGGCGACGTCGTCCGCGTCGCGCAGCACCACCCAGTTCAGCCAACCCTCGCGTCCGTCGTCGGACGACGGCCGCTCCCAACGCCGGTACCGGGACTCGAGTTCCGCCACGGTCGGCGGGGCGCCGCCGATGACCTCGTACAGCGAGGGATCGGCCAACACCTCCGCCATCGCCTCGGCGTGGGCGACCCGGACGGGCTCGACGCGCAGCCGTGCCGTGCGCACCACGGCGTCCTGGGGCCACCCGGATGGCATCACCACCGCGTCACGCACGGCGGGCACCTGTCGTGCGGCCACTCGTGGACTCACGTTCGGTCACTGTGCTCATGGCGCAATCCCCCTGACCGGTGGACGTGCCACTGTAGTCAGTCCTCCGCCCCCACGGGGCACGCCTTCGTGACGCCGCACGCGCGACGCACGGCGTTCACCGGCGGCCGGTAGTGTCGGGTCACGTTGCCACCCCGTGTGGCATGGCGTGCCGGGAAGTCTGGTCGGCGTCGGTACCGACGACGCCTGGAGCCGCCCGTGCGACCTGTCACCACAAGCCTGTTCAGCCGCGGCTCGTGGCCGGAGGCCAAGCGGATCGGCGACATCCTGCGGCTGGAGACGGTCGGCGGGGTCCTCATGCTCGGCCTGGCGGTGCTCGGCCTCGTCTGGGCCAACTCGCCCTGGGCGGCGTCCTACCAGTCGTTCGGCGCGGTCGAGGTCGGCCCGGAGGCGCTGCACCTGCGGCTGAGCCTGGTCGAGTGGGCGTCCGACGGCCTGCTCGCCGTGTTCTTCTTCGTCGCGGGGCTGGAGCTGAAGCGCGAGTTCGTCGCGGGCGACCTGCGTGACGTGCGGCGGGCCGCCGTGCCGGTCGCGGCGGCGGTCAGCGGCGTCGCCGTGCCGGCCGTCATCTACGCGGCGGTCAACGCGACGGACCCCACCGCGCTGTCCGGGTGGGCCATCCCCACGGCCACCGACATCGCGTTCGCGCTGGCCGTGCTGGCGGTGATCGGCCGGTTCCTGCCGTCGGCGCTGCGCACGTTCCTGCTCACCCTCGCCGTGGTGGACGACCTGATCGCGATCGTGCTGATCGCCGTCTTCTACACCGAGGACCTGTCGCCCGTGCCGCTGGCGCTGCTGGTGCTGCCGCTGGTGGTGTTCACCGTGCTCGTCCAGCGGCGGGTGCGGTCGTGGTGGGCGCTGCTGCCCCTGGCGGCGCTGACGTGGGCGCTGATGCACGCCTCCGGTGTGCACGCCACCGTCGCCGGGGTGCTGCTCGCGTTCGCCGTGCCCGTGGTGCGGCAGCGCGCGGGGGAGGGGCCGGGGTTGGCGGAGCACTTCGAGCACCGGTGGCGTCCGCTGTCGGCCGGGTTCGCGGTGCCGGTGTTCGCGTTCTTCGCCGCCGGTGTCTCGGTCGGTGGTGTCGACGGGCTGCTGTCGTCCGCGACGCAGGGCGTCACGACGGGGATCGTGCTCGGCCTGTTCCTGGGCAAGACCGTCGGCATCACCCTCGGCACGTGGCTCGTGTCCCGGTTCACCAAGGCCACCCTCGACAGCGACCTCGGCTGGGTCGACGTGGTGGGGCTCGCCGTGCTCGGCGGCATCGGGTTCACGGTGTCGCTGCTGGTCAGCGAACTGTCGTTCGACCCGGGGTCGCCCGAGCACGACCAGGCGAAGGTCGGCGTGCTGCTCGGGTCGCTGCTGTCGGCGCTCGTCGCGACCGTCATCCTCCGCGCCCGCAACCGCGTGTACCGCCGCATCCACGAGGAGGAGACGCGCGACGAGGACCAGGACGGCGTGCCCGACGTGCACCAGCGTGACGTGCGCTGACACGTGGCCCCGACGATCACCGCCCCAACAGTCCGAACCCTAGGCCGGCGACGCCGGGCCGGCTCGGGCGTCGCCCTCCACCGCGTCGAGGACCCGGCGCAGCCCGGCTTCCGGCGGTTCGGTCGCCGAGTCCACGACCAGGTGCGGGTCGTCCCAGCTCTCCCACAGGCCCTTCATCCGCAGCACGTGCTCCCACGACACCGTCGCGTGCCAGCCGGGAATCCCGCGAGCCCGGCCTTCGACCCGGCTCCGCTGCACCCGCTCGTCCGAGCACACGCACTCCACGCCCACGAACACGCCGCCCAGGCGTTCGGTGACCGCGCGCCACCGCCGCCGCGTCTCCCGCCGGTGCCCGGTGGCGTCCACGATCACGTCGAGCCCCAGGTGCAGCTGCCGGGCGACCGACGCGGTCAGGGCGACCTCCGCCAGGTGGGCCGTGTTGTCGTCCCGCAGCGCCCCGAACGGCACCAGCGCGCCCAGCTGCCAGTCCTGGGAGAACACCGGGGCCCTCAGCCGCCAGGCCAACGCCTCGGCCAACGTGCTCTTGCCGGTGCCCGGCACGCCGGCGAGCAGCACCGTCCGGGGTGGACGTGCGGCGTCCGGGCGGGGCAGGGGCCGCAGCCGCTCGTACCGCGCCTGCGCCCGGTCCGCCATCACCGCCTGCAACTGCTCCCGTGCGAACGCCAGCGCCGCCGCGCCACGCCCCTCGGCCGCGCGCACCCACCCCAGCACCAGGTGCTCGGGCCGCACCTGGACGTCACCGAGCCGTTCGGACTCCTCCGACGCCGCCACGACCAGCGCCGCCCGGTCCACGGTCGCGTGGCCCGCCAGGTCGAGCCGGACCAGCAGGTCGGCGGCGACACCCCCGGCGGCGACACCCCCGGCGGCGGCGCCCCCGGTGGACGCGGTGAAGTCGGCCAGGCGCGCCGGGTCGGGCAGACCGGCGAGGACGTCCCCGGCGGACGGGTGCACGGGAAGCTCGGTCACGGCGCCTCCGGTCGGTAGAGGCCCATGATCCCGCGCCGCGGGGCACGTATGCGAAAGGGCGTCCGGTCGCCGTCAGCCGCCCCGTCGTGACAACACCCGGCGACACCACCGCGCCGCCACCCGCCGGTAACGCTCGGCCACCTGCCAGGTGACGACGCCCGCGACCAGGCTCGCCACCACCACGAGCCACCGCGGCAGGTGGTCGAGCAGCGCCGGGAACACCGCGTAGTGCGTCAGGTAGATGTACAGCGACGCGCTCGCCACGAGCGTCACCGCCGCCACGACCGCCTTCGGCAGCCGCACGCGCGCCACCGCGACCAGCAGCACCAGGCCCACCACCACGACGGCTTCCCGTGACCGGTCGTCGAACGTGCCGGGGATGAGCGCGAGCGCCAGCACCAGCACGACGGCCTTCTGCCACCGGGCCTCCGCCCGCTGGACGACCCAGCCGAGCACGAAGAACCACACCGCGCCCACCGTCGTCATGTTCCGCTCGGCGAACGAGTGCGTCGCGTCGAGACCCAGGCGCAGCACCAGAGCGGCGCCGAGGAACGCCACCGCGGTGGCGAACCCGTGCGCCCGTTCGACCCGCCGCACGACCGGCAGCGCGAACACGGCCGCGAGCGCCACCAGCGCGTGCACCACGACTTCCACGAACCAGTAGCCGACCGCGCCCGTGAGCACGAAGTTGTTGACCAGCGCCACGTTCACGAACGTCACGTCGTCGGTCACGGCCACCCGGTACGCGAGCCACAGGGCGGACGGCACGGCGATCAGCGCCGCGCTGCGCAGCATCCGCGCCGGCACGGGCAGCACGAACCGCGCGAAGTTCCACCCCGCCACCACGAGCAGCAGGTGCGCGCCGCCGGTGATGTCGAAGAACCCGATGTGCGACCCGACCACGAGGACGATCGCGAGGGCCCGCAGCACGATGTTCGTCTCGATCGACGGCAGGCGCGCCGGGGCCGGCCCCCGTCGTGCCTCCAGTTCCGCGACCGGTGTGGTGGGCCAGTCCTTCGGCAGGTGCCCGAGGACCCGTTCCAGCGCCACGGACGTCCGGACGTAGCTCAACGAGTCGCCGCCCAGGTCCACGAACGTCGCGTCGCCCGGCACGTCCGACACGCCGAGCGCGGAGCCGAACACCTCGGCGACCGAGCCGCAGCCGGAGGGCCGCCGCCCGCCGAGCGCGGCGACCGCCGCGTAGTCGACCTTCCCGTTCGGCAGCCGGGGGATCTCGCGGACGCGGACGACGTGCGCGTTCGTGGCGGGCAGGCCGAACCTGGCGCGCACCAGCTGCGCCGCGGGTCGGACCACGCCGCGCACCGCGACCACGAGCACGTCGTCGTCCCCGGCGCAGGCGGCCTCGAACCCCTCCTCGGCCAGCACCCGTTCCACCCGGTCGAGGTCGACGCGCAGCCCGCACAGCTTGAGGAACCGGTTCTTGCGGCCGATCACCTGGTACAGGCCCTCGGGCGTGCGCCGGGCCAGGTCGCCGGTCCGCAGCTCGTGCGTCGTGCGGCCGAGCGCGAGGTCCGCGGGGCGGTGGGCGTAGCCGAGCATCACGTTCGGACCCCGGTACACCAGCTCGCCGTCCGGGGCGAGGTCGAACTCGCCGCCCGGGACGGGCACGCCGATCGCCGACGGGTGGGCGAGCGCCAGCTCCGGCGGCAGGTAGGCCATCCGCGCGGTCGCCTCGGTCTGCCCGTACATGACGAACAGCCGCCAGCCGCGCTCCTCGCCGAGCCGCGCGAACCGGCTGACGGACTCGGGCGCGAGCCGCCCGCCCGCCTGCGTCACGTACCGCAGGCTCGGCAGGTCCATCCGCTCGAAGCCGACGGCGTCGAGCAGGTCGAACGTGTGCGGCACGCCGTGCAGCGCCGTCACGCCGTGCTCCCGCACCGCGGTCCAGAACTCCGGGTCGACCACGGACCGGTCCGTCAGCACGAGCCCCGCGCCGCGCAGCAGGTTGCTGTTCACCACGGACAGCCCGTAGCAGTAGTGCACCGGCAGCGACGTGATCGCGCGATCGGTGGGGCGGATGTCCAGGTACTGGGCGATGGCCTCGGCGTTGGCCGCCAGGCTGTCCGCCGACAGCCGCACCAGCTTCGGCGAGCCGGTCGAGCCGGACGTCGACAGCAGGAGCGCGAGGTCGGGGTGCAGGTCGTGCGCCGTGCCCGCGCGGTGCTCGGTCCACCGGCCGTCGACCACCACGTCCGGGTCGTACGCGGACGACAGCGCCGCCACCTGCGCGGGCGCGGTGAGGAGCACGGGGTGCCCGCCGCGCAGCGCGGCCAGGTACGCGACTAGCGAGTCCACGTCGTTGCGCGCGGCCAGCAGCACCAGCCGGCGCACCGGGCCGAGCCGTGCGGCGGCGGTCGCCACGCGGTCGTCCAGCTCGCGGTAGCTGATGTCCGCGCCGTCCGGCGTGACGAGCGCGGTGCGGTCGCCGTGCGCGGCGAGCCCGGCCGCGAACCCGAGGTCGGCGGTGGCGGTCATGCCGGGTGACCGGTGAAGAACAGGGCCGACCCGGAGACGCGCACCGCCGTCGTCTCACCCGGCCGCACGGGCGGCGGACCCTGCACGCGCGACCGCACCCGCGTGCCGTCGGCCAGCCGCAGCAGCACGGTCGCGTCGTGCCCGTGGAACAGCACGTCGTCCACGGTGGCCGCGACGCCGTCCCCGCCGACGTGCAGCTGCTCGGGCCGCACGAGGACCGTGCCGGCGCCCGAACCCGAGCCGCTGACCGGCAGCCGGCCCAACGGCGTCTCGGCCACCCCGTCCCGCGCCGAGCCGCCGAACGTCACGGCCTCGCCGACGAACAGCGCCACCCCGAGGTCGGCGGGCGACGCGTAGATGTCCTGCGGCGCGCCGAGCTGCGCCACCACGCCGTCGCGCAGCACCGCGACCAGGTCGGCGACGCCCAGCGCCTCCTCCTGGTCGTGCGTCACGAGCAGGGCGGTCGCGCCGAACGCGCGCAACGCCGCCCGCACGTCGGCGCGGAGCTCGTCGCGCAGGCTCGCGTCCAGCGCCGAGAACGGCTCGTCCATGAGCACCACGCCGGGCCGCGGGGCCAGCGCCCGGGCGAGCGCGACGCGTTGCTGCTGCCCGCCGGACAGTTGCGCGGGCATCCGGCCGCCGTACCCGGACAGCCCGACCAGCTCCAGCAGCTCCTCCACCCGGCCGTCCCGGCGCTGCGCCCGCGTCAGGCCGAAGCCGACGTTCCCCGTCACGGTCAGGTGCGGGAACAACGCGCCCTCCTGCGGCACGATGCCGATGCCGCGCCGCTCCGGCGGCACGTGCGTGGACCGGTCGGCCAGCACCCGGCCGCCGAGCCGGACCTCGCCGGAGCGCACCGGGTGGAACCCGGCGAGCACCCGCAGCAACGTCGTCTTGCCGCACCCGGACGGCCCGAGCACGGCCAGCAGGCCGCCTTCGGGCACGGCGAGGTCGAGGCCGCGCAGCACCG
The DNA here is from genome assembly GCF_042678885.1 of Saccharothrix hoggarensis. Taxonomy (GTDB): domain Bacteria; phylum Actinomycetota; class Actinomycetes; order Mycobacteriales; family Pseudonocardiaceae; genus Actinosynnema; species Actinosynnema hoggarensis. The sequence continues at coordinate 4,985 of NZ_JBHTLK010000207.1, read as the reverse complement.
GCTCGGGCCCGTACCCCGCGACGAGTCCGCTCACGCGCAAGTCGCTCATCGGTCACCTCCACGCAGGAACCGGTCCAGCACCACGGCGGGGATCGCCGCCACGACCAGCAGCACGGCCGCGTACGGCGCCGCGGCGGCGTACGCGGCGATCTCGGTCTTCGTCCACAGCTCGGTGGCCAGCGTGTCGACGCCGGTCGGCCGCAGCAGCAGGGTCGCGGGCAGCTCTTTGGCGCAGGTCAGGAAGACCAGCGCGGCCCCGGCGAGGATGCCGGGCGCGGCCAGCGGCACCGTCACGCGCAACCGGGTCGCGGTCCGGCCACGGCCCAGCGACCGCGACACGTCCTCCAGCACCGGCGGGGCGTTGGCGACGGCCGTGCGCACCGCGCCCACCGCGAGCGGCAGGAACAGCACGGCGTAGGCGAACGCGAGCATCGGCGTGGTCTGGTAGAGGCCCGGCGTGAACCGGATGCCGAAGAACACCAGCGCCAGGCCGATCGTGATGCCCGGCAGCGCGTGCCCGGCGAACCCGGCCAGCTCCACGCCGCGCACCAGCAGGCCGCGGTGCCGTGCCGCGAGCACCCCGACCGGCAGCGCCATCGCGATGGTGAGCGCCGCGCCGAACGCCGACACCGACACCGTGTTCAGCGTCGTGGCCAGCAGGTCGTCGCCGACCGCCGACCGGCCGGCGGCCAGCCACCAGCCCAGGCTGAACACCGGCACGCCCAGCGACAGCACGACCAGCGCGGCGGTGCCCAGCGCCGCCGGGACGCGAACCCGGCCCAGCGGCACGGTGAGCGGACGGCGTGGGCCGCGCGTGGCGGCGGCGGCTCCCCGCGCCCGTCGCTCGCCGACGGTCAGGGCGACCGCCAGCACCACGAGGACGCAGCCGAGGATCGCGGCGGGCGTGCGGTCGAACGTGGCCCGGTAGCTCGTGTAGATGCCGAGCGTGAACGCCTCGTACCGCATCAACGACACCGCGCCGAAGTCGCTCAACGCGTACAGCGCCACCAGCAGCCCGCCCGCCGTCGCCGCGGGCCGGACCTGGCGCAGCGTCACGGAGAAGAACGTCCGCGCGCTGGTCCGGCCGAGCGACCGCGCGACCTCCTCCACCGCCGGGTCGGACGTCCGCAGCGCGGCGGCCACCGGCAGCAGCACGTACGGGAACGACACCAGCGTGAGCACCAGGAACGCCCCCGCGAACCCGGTCAGCCCGGGCAGCAGCGCCACCCACGTGAACCCGGCGACGTACGACGGCACGGCCAGCGGCAGGACCAGCAGCACGCCGGCGACCCGCCGTCCGGGCAGGTCGCTGCGCACCACGAGCCACGCGCCGAGCACGCCGATCACCACGCAGGCCGCCGTCACCGCGCCCGCCAGCGCGAGGCTGCGCACGGCCAGGTCGAGGGTGCGGGCACGCAGGAGCACCCGCCCGACCTCGCCCGCGCCGCGGTCGAAGGAGCGGACCGCGAGGTAGGCGAGAGGTGTCAGGGCGACCCCGGCCACGACCAGGGCGAGCGCGGTGTTCGTCGGTGCGGCCCGCAACGGGCCTCTCAGGACAGCCCTGCTTCCTGGAGCATGGTCAGCGTCTGCTGGAGCGAGGACAGCTTCGACAGGTCGATGTCGGGGCCGTTCAGCTCGGACAGCGCCGGCAGCTGGTGCTTGCCCGACTTCACGGTCGGGTTGGCCGGGTACTCGGCGGTCTCGTCGGCGAAGTGCCGCTGCGCCTGCTCCGACAGCAGGAACCGGACCGCCTTCACCGCGGCCTCGCTCCGGTCCGACCCGGCGACCACGCCCGCGCCCGCCACGTTCACCAGGCTCAGCGGGTCGCCGCCGCCCGCGTAGTGCAGCTTCACCTTGACCGCGTCGGCGCCGTTCTCGGCGACCTTCGCGTACCAGTAGTAGTGGTTGATCAGGCCCGCGGGCACCTGGCCGTCGTTCACCGCGTTGAGGATCGCGATGTTGTTGTCGTACCGCTTCGGCTCGTTGGCGGCGAACCGCCGCAGCCAGTCGGCGGCGTACTCCTCGCCCTTGATCACGCGCACCGACGTGACGAACGCCTGCCACGACCCGTTGGTCGGCGCGTACGCGATCCGGCCCTTCCACTTCGGGTCGACCACGTCGTCGAGCGTCGTCGGCAGCTCGGCCTCGGTGACCACGCGGGGGTCGTACGCGACCACCCGGGCGCGGGCCGACGTCGCGACCCACTTGCCGTCGTCGGCCCGGTACTCCTCGGGCACGAGGTTCAGCACGTCGGTGGGCAGCTCGGCGAGCCTGCCCTGTTCGGCGACCGCGCCCAGCGCGCCCGCGTCCTGCGAGAAGAACACGTCGGCCCGGGTGCCGTCACCCTCCTCCAGCAGCTGGGCGGCCATCTCGCCGCTGCTGCCGTACCGGACCTCGACCTTCACCCCGGTGGCCTGCTCCAGCTGGTCGAGCACACCGCCCACGAGCTCCTTGTTGCGACCGGAGTAGATGACCAGGGCGTCGCTGTCCCCGGTGTCGCCGCACGCGACGACCGGCACGGTCAGCAAAGCCATGATCAACGCAACGGCGCGTGCGCGACGGCTCACTGCAGTTCCTCCTAGAACTCACCCCCCAGGCGGCTCAGGCGGAGACAAGGTAAAGCTAACCTAAATCTCACACAAGACCGCGACGATAACGCCCACTGCGACGCCGGACACACCACGCGTCCGGCCGCGAGCCCGGGGACCCGGATTCACGCTGGACGGGCCACCGCACCCGCGTGCTAGCGTCCCGCGCGATCCGTGCCACCACAGGGAAAAGAGCCCTGTGGGCGCGGCCTCGCCGGACCGTGATCGGGTGGTGGACCAGTGGAGCAGACGGTTGTCGACGGCGTTCCCGTCTACTGGGCGGAGGGACCGGCGCCCATGACGGCCACCCTCGCCTTCGGCGTCGGCACGCGGGACGAGTCGTTCCGCACGATCGGCGTCACGCACCTCATCGAGCACCTGGCGATGAGCGCGCTGCCGCGCGTGCACTACGAGCACAACGCGTCCGTCGAGCTGGAGACCACCCAGTTCTTCGCCACCGGCAAGCCCGCGCAGCTGGTCGAGTTCCTGGACGTGGTCTGCCGGGCGCTGGCCGACCTGCCGCTGGACCGCGTCGAGAAGGAGGCGGGCGTGCTGGCCGCCGAGGGCAGCCAGGTCACGCACCCGACCGCGGCGGCGCTGCTGGCCCGCCGGTTCGGCACGTCCGGCTACGGCCTGGCGCCGTGGGCCGGCCCCGGCTACGACCGCATCCCGGCCGAGGCGGTGGCCGCGCACGCGAGGCGGTACTTCACCAAGGGCAACGCCGTGCTGACCCTGACGGGTCCGCCGCCGGAAGGGCTGCGCCTGGCGCTGCCGGACGGGGAACGGCCGGCCCGCGTGGCGCAGGAGCCGCTGCCGGCCGACGGGCCGCGCTGGTCCGCCGAGAACGTGCCGTGCCCCGGCCTCTCCCTGACCGGGCCGTCGGCGTCGGCGCCGTGGAACATCGCCATGCTCGTGCTGCAGGAGCGGCTGACCACCACCGCCCGGCGCGAGAAGGGCATCAGCTACGACGTGGGCGGCGAGCGCGCGGACGTCAGTCCCGAGACGACGGAACGCCTCATCTGGCTCGACGCCCGGGAAGGGCGGGAGGCCGAGGTCGCGGAGATCCTCTGGAACACCGCGCAGCGGCTCGCCGACGACGGTCCCGACCAGGAGGAGGTCGACCACGAGCTGGCGGCGTTCGCCGAGCTGATCGACGACCCCCGCCTGGTCGTCGCCCGGCTGGACCTGCGCGCCCGCGCCGAGCTGCTCGGCGGGCCCTACTACACCGACGAGGACTGGCTGGTCGAGCTGAAGGCCGTCACCCCGGAGCAGGTGGCGGCGGTCATGGCCGAAGGGCTGCGGACGGCGCTGCTCGTCGTGCCGGAGGGCGTCGCGCTCGACCTGTCGGACCGGGACGGCGCGCCGGTGGCCGTCGGCGGCTGCGCCAGGGTGATCGGCCCGGAACCGGACGGTCGGGTGCTGCGCCCGCCGCTGGCGGCCCGCGTGCTGAACGGCGCCGCCCGTCGCGTGCGGCTGATCCTCGGCACGGACGGCGTCACCCTGCGCGACGACGACGGCGACCTGCACACCATCCGGTTCGCCGACGTGGTCGGGGTGGAGGTCCAGGACGGCGCGCGCACGGTGTTCGGCCGGCACGGCTGCGTGATCCCGGTCGACCCGGACCTGTTCCGGGGAGCGGAGGCCGCGGTCGCCGCGCTCGACGCGGCCGTCGATCCCGCGCTGCGCTACCGGACGTCGGACCTGGTCAGCCGGGACGAGTGAGCACCGGGTGGGGGCGCGGCCCGGTTCCGCGCCCCCACCGGATCACGCCGCGTGGGTGGCGTCCTGGGCGGTGCCCACGACCTTCCGCGCGTCGTCGGCCGTCAGGCCGTGGTGCGGTGTCAGGAGTGCTCTGCCGCGCGAGTTCAGTCCCGGAAGTTTGTGAGCGGTAACAGGCTGACCGGGGCCGGGCGCCGCCGTCAGCCGCGCCGGGTGGCCAGGACGATCCCGGTGCCGACGGGCAGTTCGACGGTCGCGAGCCGGGGATCGGTCGTCAACGCGATCCGCACGGCGGTGACCGACGCGCGGTGCTCGGGCTCGGTGTACCGGCTGAGGTCCATGTCGTCCACGACGAGCACGCCGCCGGGGCGCAGCGCGTCCAGCGTCAGGTGCAGGCCGGTCCACTTGCCGGCGACCGCGTCCGCGAAGACCAGGTCGAACCGGCCGAGGTCGGGCAGCAGCGCTTCGGCGTCTCCGGCGACCACCTCGGCCCAGTCCGGCAGCCCGCCCGCCGCGACCTCGGCGGCGAGGTCGCCGTCCAGCTCCACGGTCGTCACGGTGGCGTCGGCGCGGTCGCCGAGGCCCGAGACGAGCCACGCCACCCCGACCCCCGCGCCGGTGCCGAGTTCGAGGACCCGTCCGCCGCGCGGCACGGCCGCGGCGAGCGCCGCGAGGAGC
>NZ_JBHTLK010000206.1:0-12614 GCF_042678885.1 Saccharothrix hoggarensis | reverse complement strand
CCACGAACAGCGGCTAGCCCGCCGGCGACCCGGTCGCCGCGTCGGCCGCCAGGGCCAGCGCGTCCAGCGCGATGGCGTCCGGCGTCGGCACCGGGTACACGGGCCGGTTCAGCGCCTGCCCGAGGGCGGCGGCGGTGACCAGGCCGACGCGCAGGCCGGTGAACGGCCCCGGGCCCGAGCCGCACACGATGGCGTCGAGGTCGGACAGCGCGTGCCCGGCCTCCGCCAACGCCTCCAGCAGGTGGGGGGTGAGCAGCTCTCCGTGCGCCTTCGAGTTCACCGTCACCCGCTGGGCGAGCAGGCGCGGCGGCGAATCGGGCGTCAGTTCCACCACTCCGGCCGTGACGGCGGGAGTGGCGGTGTCCAGGGCGAGCACCAGCACAACTGACAAGGGTATCGGGTGGCGTGAGCCACACTGGACTTGACGTCGACGTCAAGGCGGAGGATCGGCCCGTGCGCATCGGAGAACTGGCGCGGCGGGGTGGGACCACCACCCGTGCGCTGCGGTACTACGAGTCCCTCGGCCTGCTGCGGGCGCGGCGCGGCGCGAACGGGCAGCGGGAGTACGACGAGGACGACCTGCGGTTGGTGAACGAGATCCGCTCGCTCGCCGGCATCGGGTTCGCCCTGGAGGACACCCGCCCGTTCGTGGAGTGCCTGCGCGACGGCCACAGCACCGGGGACGCCTGCGCGGCGTCCGTCGAGGTGTACCGGCGCAAGGTCGCCGAGCTGGACGAGTGCATCGCCCGCCTCCACGCGGTCCGCGACCAGGTGCGCGCGCAACTCCGGGAAGCCGAGCAGAGGAGCAGACCGTGCGGACGTTGACGGACGACGAGTTCACCGAGGCCGTGAGCAGCGGGAACGTGCTGGTGGAGTTCCGCGCCGACTGGTGCGGGCCGTGCCGGATGCTGGAGCCCGTGCTGGCCGAGATCGACCGCGAGCGGGACGACCTGACCGTGGTGAAGGTCGACACGGACGCCAGCCCGCGCACCGCGCGCGACCAGCGGATCATGTCCGCGCCCACGCTCCAGCTGTACCGGGACGGCGTGCTGGTCGCGCAGGCCGTGGGCGCCCGGCCGAAGATCCACCTGCTGGCGTGGCTCGAACCACACTTGTGATGCGCACGGCGCCGCGGCCGGTCACTGTAAGGGGATGCTGCTGCCAGCGTTGGCCTCGCCGTCGCCGAGAGTCGCCCTGAGGTTCCCCGGGCGGGAGCTGACCTACGAGGAGTTGGCGCGCGAGGCGCGGGCGGTCGCGCACGGGCTGGCGGGCAGGCGGCGGGTCGCGGTGTGGGCCCGGCCGACGCCCGAGACGTGCGTGGCCGTCGTCGGCGCGCTGATCGCGGGTGTGCCGGTCGTGCCGCTGAACCCGAAGGTCGGCGAGCGGGAGCTGGCGCACATCCTCGCCGACAGCGCGCCGGACCTCGTCGTGGACGGCGACCTGCCGCGCGGGGAACCGGTCGACTTGCCGGAGCCGGACGGCGAGGCGCCCGCGCTGATCGTCTACACCAGCGGCACCACCGGCCCGCCGAAGGGCGTGGTGCTGCCGAGGCGGGCGCTCGCGACGAACCTCGACGCGCTGGCGGAGGCGTGGGCGTGGACCGCGGACGACGTGGTGGTGCACGGCCTGCCGCTGTTCCACGTGCACGGCCTCGGCGTGGGGGTGCTCGGGCCGTTGCGGCGCGGCGGGACCGTGCACCACCTGGGGTCGTTCAGCGTGGCGAAGGCCGCCGAGGCGTTGGCGGCCGGCGGCACGATGCTGTTCGGCGTTCCCACGATGTACCACCGGATCGCCGCCGAACCGGAGCACGCGGGCGCGTTCGCGAAGGCCCGACTGCTGGTGTCGGGTTCGGCGGCGCTGCCCGCGACCGTCCACGAGCGCATCGAGCGGCTGACCGGCCGGCGGGTGGTCGAGCGGTACGGCATGACCGAGACGTTGATGAACACGAGCGTCCGCGCGGACGGCGACCGGCGGCCCGGCACCGTCGGCCTGCCGCTGGACGGCGTGGAGGTGCGGGTCGTCGGCGACGAGCCCGGCGAGGTCGAGGTGCGCGGGCCGAACCTGTTCCTGGAGTACCTGAACCGGCCGGACGCCACCCGTGACGCGTTCCGCGACGGCTGGTTCCGGACCGGCGACCTGGCCGTGGTCGAGCCGGACGGGTACCTGCGGATCGTCGGCCGGCGCGCCACGGACCTGATCAAGAGCGGCGGGTACAAGATCGGCGCGGGCGAGATCGAGAACGCGCTGCTGGAGCACCCGGCGGTGGCCGAGGTGGCGGTGACCGGCGAACCGGACGACGACCTGGGCGAGCGGGTGGTGGCGTGGGTCGTCGCGCGCGGCGACGCGCCGGCGGCGGAGGCGTTGAGCGAGCACGTGGCCCGGTTGCTGTCGCCGCACAAGCGGCCGAGGGTGGTGCGGTTCGTGGAGTCGTTGCCGCGCAACGACATGGGCAAGGTGCTGAAGCGGGAGCTGCGGTGAACCCGCTCGGGTGGCCGGGGTACGAGGCGCAGCTGGCGCGGGCGCGGGAGCGGTCCGGTGGCGCGGAGTCCGTGTCGTGGCGGCGGCGCCGGCACGCCGTGGTGATCACGTTCGACTTCCGGTTCCTGGGCGGGTCCGTCGGCACGGCGACCGGCGCGGTGATCGAGGAGGCGTTCACCGCGGCGCGGGCCGCCCACCTGCCGGTGGTGTCGATGATCGCGACCGGTGGCAGCCGGATGCAGGAGGGGATGCTGTCGTTGCGGCAGCTCCAGCGCGTGGCGCGGCTGTGCGCGGTGCACCGGGCCGCGGGGCTGCCGCACGTGTCGGTGCTGTGCGACCCGACCACCGGTGGCCTGTGGGCGTCGCTGGGCGCCGGCGCGGACGTCGTGGTCGCGGTGTCGGGCGCGCAGGTCGGGTTCGCGGGCAGCAGGGTGCGGCCGTCCGACGACCCCGCCTACACGGCGGAGGGCCAGTTCGCGGCCGGCACGGTGGACCTGGTCGTGCCGCCGGACGACGTCGACTCGACCGTGGCGACGATCCTCGACGTGCTGACCCGCGGTGACGCCGTGCCGGCCGAGGTGCCGCGCGCCCTGGGCGCCCAGGAGCTGCCCGACAGCGGGTGGGGCGCGGTGCTGCGGGCGCGTGCCCCGGAACGTCCCCGCGCCCGCGCGTACCTGGACGACTACTTCGACGAGCGGGTGCCGATCAGCGGCGACCGTGCCGGCGGCGTCGACCCCGGGATGCTGTGCGGCATCGGGCTGCGGATGGGGCGGGCGATCGCGTTCGCCGCGCAGACCGGCACCGCCACCACCCCGGCCGGCTTCCGCACCGCCGCGCGCCTGATCCGGCTGGCCGAGCGGTTCGCGCTGCCCGTGCTGACCCTGGTCGACACGCCGGGCGCGGCCAACGACGCGGCGGCCGAGCGCGCCGGCGTGGGTGCGGCCATCGCCGAGCTGTTCGCCACCGTCGCCGAGGCGCGCGTGCCGATCACCACGCTCGTCATCGGGGAGGGCGGGTCGGGCGGGGCGCTGGCGCTGTCGTCGCCCGAGCACACGTGGATCACGCCGGACGCGTACTTCTCGGTGATCGCGCCGGAACTCGCGGCGGCGATCCTGAAGCGCGACGACGTGGAAGCACTGGCCGACGACCTCCGCCTACGCCCCCAGGACTTGGTGGAACTGGGCGTCGTCCGAGGCATCACGGACCGCTGACCCTCCCAACCACCCCACCACCCCGCAAGGTCGCGTCGGTCGTTCGCGCCTCATTTCCCGGCGATCACGCTTTTCGATCGCCGGGAAATGAGGCGTGAACGACCGACTTCATGGCGACCGAGCCGCCGCCTGCGAAGCAGCGGCAATCCAACACCACCGACTTCATGGCGACCGAGCCGCCGCCTGCGAAGCAGCGGCAATTCAGGCCGGCAGTTCCCGCCCCACCCACGCGCCGTGCGGGTGGAGGTGGGCGATCCGCACGTCGTCGTCCCGCCGTTCCAGCCTGATCAGCAGGTGGTCCTCGGACAGCCGCTCCGCCGCGCCCTCGCCCCACTCGACGGCCACCACCGCGTCCACCAGGTCGGTGTCCAGGTCGAGGTCGTCCAGCTCGTCCAGGTGCCCGCCGAGCCGGTAGGCGTCGACGTGCACCAGCGGCACGCCGCGTCCGCCCGGCGCGGGGTCGTGCACGCGGGCGATCACGAACGTCGGGGAGCTGACCCGACCCGCCACGCCCATCCCGGCCGCGAGTCCGCGCACCAGCGCCGTCTTGCCCGCGCCCAACGGGCCGGACAGCAGCACCAGGTCACCGCCCCGCACCAGACCACCCAGCTTGCGCCCGAACTCCTCGGTGTCCCCCACCTCGGGGAGCGTCACGCTCACGCTCGTCGCCACCACCGCTGCCCGCTTTCCGACCGTTCGGCGGCACTGCGCCGAACCAGACCGACCAGGTGCCCGGTGACCAGGTCGGGTTGTTCCAACATCAGCATGTGGCCCGCCCCGGACACGCGGACCAGTTCACCGTGCGGCATCTCCTCGGCCATCCGCTCGGCGTGCGAGAACGGCGTCAGCTTGTCCGCGTCGCCGCTGATCACCAGCACCTCGCAGTGCCGCAGACCGGCCAGCGCCTTGTACCGGTTGTGGGTGCCCAGGGTCTCCAGGAACTCGGTGAGCACCTGCACCGTGGCGCGGCTCAGCATCTGCTCCATCAGGTCGACCAGCGACGGGCTCACCTTGCGGTCGCCGAACGCGAACGCCCGGATGCCGCTCCACGTCAGCGTCGTCGCCCGCCGCCGCACCCACTCCACCAGACCGGGTTGCAGGCCCGCGATCCGGCCGACGCCGAGCGTCACCGGGTTGTAGCGGGACAGCACCGACTTCGGCAGGCCCGCGCCGCCGACCGCGCCCGCCGCCGTGCCGACGAGCGCGACGCCGCGCACCCGCTCGGCGAACAGCTCGGGCCGCTGCTCCGCCAACGCCATGATCGTCATGCCGCCCATGGAGTGGCCGACGAGCACCAGCGGGCCGTCGGGCGCGATCGAGCGGATGACCGCGTCGAGGTCCCTGGCGCACTGGTCGATCGTGCTGCCCTCGGCGGTGGACCGGCCGGACCGGCCGTGGCTGCGCTGGTCGTAGAGGACCTGGCGGACGCGCGGCCCGGTCAGCGGGGCCAGATCGCGGCGCTGGAAGTGCCAGCAGCGGCGGTCCAGCGCGAAGCCGTGCACGAGGACGACGGTGACGTCGGGCTTGCCGCCGTCCTCCGGGTCGACCTCCTCGACGGAGAGCGGCACGCCGTCGTCCGCCGCGACGGTCGACTCGCGGGTCGGGGTGAGGCGGCCCAGTGGTTCGTCGGCGAGCGGGTCGGCGGCCAGGCGGTCGTGGGTGACCTTCTTCTGGTTCGCGGCCACGCCGACGGCGACGCCGGTAGCCGCCGCGCCGAGGATGCCGCCGGCCCACCCGACGGCCTTCCACACCGTGTTCACCGGGGTGTCCCCGTGGCCGCGTGGGCGGTGACCTCCGCCGCCGGACCGGCGCCGACGCCGGAGCCGACGCCCGCCGCCGCGCGCGTGCCGGTGTACGTCCGGGCCACGCGCGGCCGGTACATGCCGGTCACGATCTCGTAGTCGATGGTGCCCGTGGTGTCGGCCCACTCGCGGGCGGTCGGCTCGCCGCGGTCGCCGGGTCCGAACAGCACGACCTCGTCCCCCTCGGCCACGGCGTCGTCGCCGCAGTCGACCACGACCTGGTCCATGCAGACCCGGCCGACGATCGGGCGACGCCGGCCGCGCAGCCAGACGTCCATCCGGTTGGAGAGGCTGCGCGGCACGCCGTCGGCGTACCCGACGGGCACCAGGGCCAGGTTCGTGTCGGCCTTCGCGGTCCAGCTCAGGCCGTAGGACACGGACTCGCCGGCCGGGACGCGCTTGGCCAGGGCGACCGTTGACCGGAACGTCATCACCGGGCGCAGGTCGGCCGGCGCCGGCACGGGGTTGAGGCCGTAGATCGCGATGCCCGGCCGGACGAGGTCGAAGTGCAGGTCGGGGCGGGTGATGAGGGCGGCGGAGTTGGCGAGGTGCCGGCGCGGGTCGAGGCCCGCGGCGACGGCTTCGCGGTACGCGTCGTCGAACCGCTCGGCCTGGGCGTCGGTGGCGGGGTGGCCGATCTCGTCGGCGACCGCCAGGTGTGACCAGATCGAGTGAACTTCGACGGTGCGGGTGCGGGCGGCCCGCTCGACCAGCTCGGCCCAGCCGGCGGCCGGGCAGCCGTTGCGCGACAACCCGGTGTCGATCTTCAGGTGGACGCGGGCGGTGCGGCCGGCCCTCGCGGCGGCGGCGGCGACGTCGTCGAGCTGCGCGATCGAGGAGACGGAGAGGTCCACGCCCTGCTCCACGCCGGGCGCGTAGTCCGTGCCGGGCGGGTCGAGCCAGGCCAGGATCGGCACGGTGAGGCCGGCCGCGCGCAGCGCGAGGGCTTCGGCGAGCGAGCACGACCCGAGCCACGTGGCGCCGGCCTCGACGGCCGCTCTCGCGATCTCCACGGCGCCGTGGCCGTACCCGTCCGCCTTGACGATCGCCATGGTGTCGGCGGACGCGGCCAGGCCGTCGAGGTGCGCGACGTTGTGCCGGAGGTGGTCGAGGTCGATCACGACCTCAGCGCGGGGAGCAGCCATAACACCGCTCATGGTGACACAGCGCCCCCACGCGGGTTCGCGGTGCCGGGTCAGAGCGGGCGGACGGCGCGGATGGCGTCGGGGAGGGCGCGCAGGAGGGCCCCGGCGGGGATCGGCGCGCCGTCGGCGGCCAGGTCGGCGGCGAGGACGTGCAGCTTCGCGGCGCACCCCGCGGCGAGCACCGGGTCCAGCCGGGCGGCGAGCAGCGAGCCCAGCACGCCGGACAGGACGTCACCCGATCCGGCGGTCGCGGCCCACGACGAGCGGGCGCGGTTGACGAGGACGCGGCCGTCGGGCCCGGCGACGACGGTGGCGTGCCCCTTCAGCAGCACGACGGCGTTGAACTTCTCGGCGGCCCGGCGGGCGGCGGCCACCCGGTCGTGGCCGACGGGCCCGACCAGCCGCTCGTACTCGCGGTCGTGCGGCGTCAGCACGAGCGGGGTGTCGGGGTCGCGCGCGTCCCACAGGTCCGGGTTGTTGGCGAGCATGGTGATCGCGTCGGCGTCCGCGCAGACCGGCACGCCGGCCTCCAGGACGGCGCGCAGGACCGCTTCCGCGCCCAGCCCGGTGCCGAGGCCGGGACCGACGACCCACGCCTGCACGCGGCCGGCGTCCGTGATCGACCCGGTGCAGATGGCCTCGGGCCACCGGGCCCGCACGTCCTCGGCCGCCGCGCCCGCGTACCGGACCATGCCGGACGTGGCCAGCAGCGCGGCGCCGGTCGCCAGCACGGCCGCGCCGGGGTAGGTGGCCGAACCGGCGGCGATCCCGGTGACGCCCTGGGTGTACTTGTCGTCCTCCGGGCCCGGCACCGGCCAGAACAGGCCGACATCGTCGACGTCGAGCTCGATCAGGTCGGGGCCGCCCAGCTCGTCGTCCAGCCCGAGGTCGACCAGCCGCACGTCGCCGCAGTCGGCCAGGGCGTGCACGGGCTTCAGGCAGCCGAACGTGACGGTGGTGTGCGCGCGCACGGCCGGCCCGGTGATCGCGCCGGTGTCGGGGTCGACGCCGCTGGGCAGGTCCACCGCGAGCACGGGGGCGTCGAGGTTCGCGACGTGCTCGGCGGCGTCCGGGCGCAGCGGTCCGCGCGCCGAGAGGCCCACGATCCCGTCGATCACCAGGTCGACGTCGGCCAGTTTCGACACCACCCGACCGCCGACGCGGCGGAACGCGGCCAAGCCCTCGGCGTGCGCACGATCAGGGGACAGCAGGACGGCGGACACGGCCACACCGCGCTTGCGGAGGTAGTAGCCGGCCCACAACGCGTCGCCGCCGTTGTTGCCCGCGCCGACGAGCAAGCCGACCCGCCGCCGGCCGGCGAGCAGCTCCGCCGCGACGACCGCCACGCCGAACGCCGCCCGCCGCATCAGCGCGCCCGGCGGCACGACCGCCATGACGCGTTCCTCCGCCGCCCTGACCCGTTCCGCCGTCCACAGACCCCGCATGGGCCAAGCCTGCCCTACTCCGCGGCGCCCTACTCGACGGCGTGCTGCTCTCCGGTGTCCTGCTCTCCGGCGCCCTACTCGACGGTGACCGACTTGGCGAGGTTGCGGGGCTTGTCCACGTCGTAGCCGCGGCTGCGCGCGATCTCCGCCGCCAGCACCTGCAACGGCACGGTGGAGATCAGCGGCTGCAGCAACGTCGACACCGCCGGGATCTCGATCAGGTGATCCGCGAACGGGCGAACCGTCTCGTCGCCCTCTTCGGCGATCACGATCGTGCGGGCGCCGCGCGCCTGGATCTCCGAGATGTTCGAGACGAGCTTGGAGTGCAGCACCGCGCGGCCCTTGGGCGACGGCATGACCACGACGACCGGCAGGCCCTCTTCGATCAACGCGATCGGGCCGTGCTTCAGCTCGCCCGCCGCGAAGCCCTCGGCGTGCATGTACGCGAGTTCCTTCAGCTTCAGCGCGCCTTCCAGCGCCACCGGGTAGCCGACGTGCCGGCCGAGGAACAGCACGGCCTTCGAGTCGGCCAGCTCGCGGCCCAGCGCGCGCACCTGCTCGACCGTGCCGAGCACCTTCTGCACGGCGTCCGCCATCGCCTCCAGCTGGTGGAACTCCTGCGCGACCTCGTCCGGGTACTTGGTGCCGCGCGCCTGCGCGAGCGCCAGGCCGACGAGGTAGTTCGCGGCGATCTGGGCGAGGAACGCCTTCGTGGACGCCACCCCGATCTCCGGCCCGGCGTGCGTGTAGAGCACGGCGTCGGACTCGCGCGGGATCTGCGCGCCGTTCGTGTTGCACACCGCGAGCACGCGCGCCTTCTGCGACCGGGCGTGCCGGACGGCCTCCAGCGTGTCGGCGGTCTCGCCGGACTGCGACACGGCGACGACCAGCGTGTCGCGGTCCAGCACCGGGTCGCGGTAGCGGAACTCGCTGGCCAGCTCGACCTCGACGGGCAGCCGCGTCCAGTGCTCGATCGCGTACTTGGCGACCAGGCCGGAGTGGTAGGCCGAGCCGCAGGCGACGACGAACACCTTGTCCACGTCACGGAGGTCCTGGTCGGACAGGCGCTGCTCGTCCAGCACGATCCGGCCGTCGCGGAAGTGGCCGCGCAGCGTGTTCGCCAGCGCCTCCGGCTGCTCCTCGATCTCCTTGAGCATGAAGTACTCGTGGCCGCCCTTCTCGGCGGCCGACAGGTCCCAGTTGACCGTGAACGGCTTGGCCTGCGCGGGCTCGCCGTCGAAGTCGGTGACGGTGTAGCCGGCGCGGTCGATCACCACAACCTGGTCCTGGCCCAGCTCGACGGCCTCGCGCGTGTGCTCGATGAACGCGGACACGTCGCTCGCGACGAACGTCTCGCCCTCGCCGACGCCCACGACCAGCGGCGACGACCGGCGTGCGGCGACGACCAGGTCCGGCTGCTCGGCGTGCGTCACGACGAGGGTGAACGCGCCTTCGAGGCGGCGGACCACCGCGCGCACGCTCGCCGCGAGGTCGCCCTTGGTGTCACCCTCGTCGTACGCGCGGGCGATGAGGTGCGCCGTGGTCTCGGTGTCGGTGTCGCTGGCCATCTCGGTGCCGGCCGCTTCGAGCTCGGCGCGGAGGGCGGCGAAGTTCTCGATGATCCCGTTGTGCACGACGGCGACGCGGCCCGTCACGTCGCGGTGCGGGTGGGAGTTGCGGTCGATCGGCGCGCCGTGGGTCGCCCAGCGGGTGTGCCCCATGCCGGCGGTGCCCGCGAAGCCCTCCCGGCCGACCTCGTCGAGGCGGGCCTCCAGGTTCGTCAGCCGACCGGCCTTGCGCTCGACGGCCAGGCCGCCGTCGCCGTCGAGCACGGCGACGCCCGCCGAGTCGTAGCCCCGGTACTCCAGCCGCCGCAGCCCGTCGAGGACGACGTCGAGCGCCGAGCGGTGTCCCACGTATCCCACGATTCCGCACACGCCGCACAGAGTAACTAGACCAGGGCCGTAACCCGAAAGGGCCACTCTTCCGCGTTTGCCCAGGTCACACCCACAATTGGTGTAGACCAATCGGGACATGCGCGGCGGCGACGCGATCGACTACCGTTCACGCGGTGAGCGGCTACTCGGCGAAGCAGGTGCTCGACCAGCTCAGCAGGCCCGGCGACCACCAGGTGCTGCGCGGCGACCTGGCGTTGGTCGGCCTACCGGGCCTGGTCTACACGCCCGCGAGCGGCCTCGGGCTGCCCGCCGTCGCGTTCGGGCACGGCTGGTTGCAGCCGGTCAACCGCTATCGGGCGCTGCTGCGGCACCTGGCGTCGTGGGGCTTCGTCGCCGCCGCGCCCGGCACCCAGCGCGGCCCCCTGATGTCCTCCCGGCTGCTCGCCGGGAACCTCCGGACGACCCTCGACATCTGCACCGGCGTGCGCCTGGGCGACGGCGGGATCAGCGTCGACGCCGAGCGGCTCGCCGTGGCGGGCCACTCGATGGGCGGCGGCGAGGCCGTGCTCGCGGCGGCCGACGACCCGCGCGTGCGGGCCGTGGTGACGTTCGCCGCATCCGAGACCCGGCCGTCGGCCCTCGACGCCGCGCGGCGGGTCACCGTGCCGGGGTTGCACCTGGCCGGCGGCGAGGACCGCATCGCGCCGCCCGTGGGGCACGCCGAGGCCATCGCGGAGGCGTGGCAGGGGCCCGTGCAGCTGCGGTCGTTGCCGAAGACCAGCCACCTCGGGTTCGCCGAGGGGCGGCACTGGAGCGAGCTGCTGCTCGACGGCAAGGGCGAGCGGGCGGCGCAGAAGCTGGCCCGGGCCCTGACCACCGCGTTCCTGCTGCGGACCCTCAAGGGCGAGAAGAAGTGGGACGCGCTGCTGGACGGCGACGTCAAGGGCGCGCTGCTGAGCTACCGGCGCGGCGCGCTCGTCGCCCGCTGACCCCACCGCGACCGCGACGGCGGGAAGGGCGCCACCTCGGTGGCGCCCTTCCCGCTGCTCACCTGAGCCAGCTCTGCCCGCTGAGGTCGTCGTCATCGTCGTTGACCGGCGCGGCCCGACGACGGTGGGCCGCCGGCGGCGGCGACGGGGGCTGAGGGAACGACGGCGGCGGCTGCGGCGGCGCGTAGGGCGGAGCCGGGGCGACCGGGACGGCCGCCGTGTCCGGCTCGTCGTCCTCCGGGCCCAGCGCCAACTCCCCCGACGACTGCGGCCCGCGTTCCCACTGCGGCTTGCGCTGCGGCGGCTGACTGCCCGCGGCGGCCAACTGCTGCGCCTTCTCCTTCAGCGCGGCCCGCTCGGCCGCCAGGCGCTCGTCCCGCTCCTTCGCCTCGGCCGCCAGGCGCGCCTGGCTGTCCCGCAGCGCGCCGGTGACCTCGGCGTTGGCCCGCCGGAACCGGGCGGCCTGCTCCTCGAACGCCGCCTGCACCTTCGGGTCGACCACGATGACGCCCACCCGCTACCGACCTCCCTCGTCACCGAGCACGCTCTGGACGCGGCTGAGGCTCAGGTCGTCGTCGAACAGCGACCCGGTGGTCCGCCACTGGCTCGGGCTGCGCTCGTCGTCCCCGCCGCCCTGCTGCTGACCGCCGCCGGCCATGCCGCCGCCCATCATGCCGCCGGCCATGCCACCCGCCATGCCGCCGGGCTGGCCCGCGCTGTGACCGTCCTGCATGGACGGCAGCGTGGCCGAGCCGGGCTGGCCCGCCTGGGACGCGTTCGTGTCCGCCAGGCCGTGGTCCGCCGAGCCGCTGGACGGGCTGCTCCACGGGCTCTCCGCCGAACCGGACGACGAGCCGCCGAGGACCGAGTCCGCGCCGTCGAAGCCGCTCGGGCCGCCGCCGAGCACCGAGGCCCCCGACGTGGACGTGGTGCCCTCGGTGTTCACGGGCCCGAAGCCCTGGGAGAGGCCCTGGTCGAACCCGGCGGCGAAGCCGGGCTCGAAGCGCGGCGCGGAACCCTGGAAGCCCGGTCCCGAGGACGCGCCACCCGCGAAGCCGGAGTCGGCCGCGGCGGGCATGGTCGTGACGGGCTCGCTGAAGCCCGGCGTGAAACCGGGGTCCGCGGCGGCGGGCATCGTCGTGACGGGCTCGCTGAAGCCCGGCGTGAAACCGGGGTCCGCCCCGGCCGGCATCGTCGTGACCGGCTCGCCGACACCGGCGGGCGCGACCCCACCCTCGGCGGGCATGGTCGTCACCGGCTCGGTGAAGCCCGGCTCCGTGAAGCCGGGGGCGTCGGCCGGCATGGTGCCGATCAACGGCTCCGCCCGACCGGGTGCCCCGTCGCCCGGCAGGTCCGCGGGCAGCGGCACGGCGTTGTCCATGCCGGGGATGCCCGCCACGCCGCGGTCCGCCTCGTCCTCGCCGAACTCGACGCCGTACTCCTGCGGCTCGCCCTCGCCGTCGTCCACGGTGAGGTTGATCTCACCCGTCAGCGGGTCGACCTCGGCGGTGACCGCCAGGCCGTCCAGCTCGATCAGCGCCTTGCCGTCCGCGCCCGCCTCGACCGGGATCGCACCGTCGCCGCCACCACTGCCGGTGCCGGTGCCGGTGCCGCCGACCGCGCCGCCCTGGCCACCGACGGCGCCG
>NZ_JBHTLK010000205.1:0-12707 GCF_042678885.1 Saccharothrix hoggarensis | reverse complement strand
GGGTGGGTGCCCAGCTCGGCGGTCGGGGTGGTGGCGGCGGGTGTGGCCGGGGTGCTGGCCGCCAACGGGGTCGAGTGGCCCGCCCTCGCCCTGTACGGGGCGCTGGCGGTGGCCGCGATGGCGGTGCCCGCGTCCGCCGCGGTCGCGTTGATCATCGGGTACCCGGCGGCCGCGATGGTGCTCACGGGTGACGAGCCGTCGTGGCCCGGCGTGCTCGCCCTGGTCGTCCTGCTGCACCTCTTGCACGTCCTGTCCGCGTACGCGGCGGTTCTCCCGCTCGCCTCCCGCGTTCACCTGAACGCACTAGCGGCGCCCGCGAAGAGGTTCGCCGCCGTGCAACTCTCCGTGCTCGGCCTCGCCGCCGTCGTCATCCTGTTGCCGGGCGGCCGAACGGCTGAGGCCGTCGAGGTGGTGGGCATAGCCTGTGCCGTCGGGCTCGTCCTCGGCGTGGTCCTCCTGATGCGCCGGAGAGGCTGAGGAACGGCCCCCCGCCGCTCAGCGCGAGCTGAGCGTCTGGATCGTTCCTCTCAGGGGCTTCACCGGCTCGCGCTGGTCAGGCAGGTGAGTGTCCGTCATCACCCGCGACCGTGGTCACAACGGGCCTCGTCGATGCGCGGGAAAGGCCCGGCCGGTGCGACCATGTGTGTATGGCTGCTGTGAAGTCGCAACCCACACGGATCGTGATTGTCGGCGGTGGGTACGTCGGCATGTACACCGCGCTGGGATTGCAGAAGAAGCTGCGTTCCGGCGAGGCGTCCGTCACGGTGATCGACCCCCAGCCGCACATGACCTACCAGCCGTTCCTCCCCGAGGCGGCGGCCGGTTCCATCGAACCCCGCCACGTCGTCGTGCCGCTGCGCAAGGTCCTGAAGCGCTGCCACGTCGTCACCGGCAGGGCCACGCGCATCGAGCACTCGCGCAAGGCCGTCACGGTGGAGCTCGCCGACGGCCACGTCGAGGAGTTCGAGTACGACGTGCTGGTCTCCGCGCTGGGCGCGATCTCGCGCACCCTGCCGATCCCCGGCCTGCCCGAGGTCGGCATCGGCATGAAGACCATCGGCGAGGCCATCTACCTGCGCAACCACGTGCTGTCGCGGCTCGACCAGGCGGCCAGCACCAACGACCCGGAGCTGCGCAAGCGGCTGCTGAGCTTCGTCGTCATCGGCGGCGGCTTCGCGGGCATCGAGACGCTGGCGGAGCTGGAGGACATGGCCCGCTACGCGCTGCGCTACTACGAGGGCCTGAAGCAGGAGGACATGCACTGGGTCCTCGTCGAGGCGACCGGCCGGATCATGCCGGAGGTGAGCGCGCGGCTCGGCGTCTACACCGTCGAGCAGCTGGAGAAGCGCGGCATCAAGTGCTACCTCGACACGCGGGTCAAGTCGATGGAGGGCGGCCACGTCGTCCTCGACGACGGCACCGAGTTCGACTCGGACACCATCATCTGGACCGCGGGCATGAAGGCCAACCCGATGCTCCGCAACACCGACCTGCCGCTGGACGAGCGCGGCCGCGTCCGGTGCACGGCGGCGATGCAGGTCGTCGGCCTGCCGGGCGTGTGGGCGGCGGGCGACTGCTCGGCCGTGCCGGACCTCTCGCGCACCGAGGAGGACCCGACGGCGACGTGCGTGCCGAACGCGCAGCACGCCATCCGCCAGTCGAAGCTCCTGACCAAGAACATCATCGCGACCCTGCGCGGCAAGCAGCCCAAGGACTACTTCCACAAGTACCTGGGCTCGGTCGCGGGCCTCGGCCTCTACAAGGGCGTGGCCGACGTGTTCGGCCTGCGGTTCAAGGGCGTCGTCGCCTGGTTCATGCACCGCAGCTACCACGTGATGTTCATGCCCACGGTGAACCGCAAGTTCCGGGTCTTCGTGGACTGGACGCAGGCGCTGTTCTCGGGCCGCGAGGTCGTCGCGCTGGGCCAGATCCACGAGCCGAAGGCCGAGTTCGACCGCGCCACCAAGAGCTGATCGCGAACGGCTCCCCGCCCGCTGCGCCGTTCGGTGTGGCGGGCAGGGGGCCGTCCGGCGGAGCCTTCTCACTTGAGCCCCCGGTCGGCCTAACGCATCGTCGGTTGCCTTGACATTGCGTTACGTGAACCCGAGAATACAGCTGGTGTATCGCCTGAATGTGTGATGCATCAGTGGGGAGAGAGGTGACCGCGATGTCTCTCGAGGAGCTGGCCGCACAGCTTCGCCGCGGTGAGATCGAGGATCGTGCGCTGGCGGAGTACTCCGCCGAGTACGCGACTGCCGAAAAGCGTTTTTGCAGCAAGAAAGACGACTGAGCCATGACCGTCTCCGGGTGGGGGAACGAGGTCGTTCCCCCGCCCGAGGCAGCCAGACCGGCGAAACCCATCCCGCTGTTGCTGCAAGGTCAGGACTACCTGTTCCGGTCGCAGCCGAAGTGCCTGGACTTCCAGGAGCAGGTGCACCGCCTCGGCATGGTGGACGAGGGTGACGGCAGCCCCGTGCCCTGCGTGCTGGTGCTCGCCCGCGCCGCGGACATGGAGATGAACGAGCTCTCCATCGCGCTCGCCGAACGCGGCATCCGGATGGCCCGCATCGACGCCGACCGGTCCGCCGACCTGCCGCTCACCGTCTACACCGACCAGCCGCTGCTGGAGCTGGACCGCTGGCTGCTGCGCCCCCTCCTGGTGTGGCGCCGGCACTTCGAGCTGTCCGCGCTGCCCGTCGAACCCGGCACGCTCGCCGGCGCCTACGCCGTGGACCAGTGGGGCGCCGTCGCCGACTGGCTGTCCAGCCGGGGCGACTGGTCGCACGTCAACCCGAGCCGCAACACCTCCCACCTCAACCGGCTCACGCAGCTCGCCGACGCCGCCGCGTTCGGCCTGCGCGTGCCGCGCACCACGGTGACCACCCGCCCCGGCCGCACCCGGCCCGGCGGCGCGCGGTGCATCGTCAAGACGTCCGGCAGGCACCTGCTGGAACCCCGCCCCGGCATGCAGCACGGCCTGTTCCCGCGCCCGCTGGAGACCAGCCGGTCCGGCGACGTGCCCGAGCCCGCGCCGGTGATCGTGCAGGAGTACGTGCCGTCGGACACCGAGCTGCGCGTGTTCGTCGTGGGGGAGCGGTGCCTCGCCTTCCAGGTCGACAAGCTCGACCCGGCCCAGCTGTGGGTGGACCCGGAGGCGGTCCGCGTCACGCCGGTCGACGTGCCGTCCGGGCTGACCGACCGGCTGCTCGCGCTGGCCCGGCACTGGCGGTTGCAGGTCGCCGCGTTCGACCTGCTGGTCTCCGGTGGCGACCACGTGTTCCTGGAAGTCAACGTCAACTGCGACTGGCGGTGGTTCGAGCACCGCGCCGGTGACGCGCGGGTGTCCGAGGCCGTGCACGAGTGGGTGGCGGCGCGGTTCAAGGAGCTGCTGGGTGCGGGCAAAGGTCGCTGAGCACGCGACGCTGTTCTACCAGGACGGCGCCGTGGTGTGGGACGACTACCTCCACCACCGCCAGTTCGCCATCAGCGAGACCGCCGAGCTGTTGTGCCGCAAGTTCGCCGGGTTCACCGACGTGGACGAGCTGCTGGCGCCGCTCGCGGAGGCCGACCGGGCCGCGCTGCGCAAGGTGGTGGACGAGCTGCTCGAAGCGGGCGTGCTGATCGTCGAGGGCTCGCCGGAGCACGACGAGGAACGCCGGCTGCTGGACGGGTGGCACGCCTGGGGCGCGTCCGCGCGGCACTTCCACTTCGCCAGCCGCACCCTCGCCGACGCGCCGTACCAGGCGTCCGACGAGCACGACGCGGCGCTGGACGCCAAGCTGCCCGTCGAGCCGCCGCCCACGCCGTTCCGCAGCCTCGGCGGCGTCGCCGTGCAGCTGCCGCCGGTGCCCGACGAGCCGGACTGGGCCGGCGCGGGCCTGTACGACGTGCTGCTGGCCCGCCGCACGACCCGGGAGTTCGGCCCGTCGCCCGTGCCGCTCGCGCGCCTGGGCGAGCTGCTGGGCGTGCTGGCGGGGCCGTCGCCCGCGCGGTCCCGGATCGGGCGGTCCGGCACGGTGTTCAAGACGAGCCCGTCCGGCGGCGGACGGCACCCGGTGGAGCTGTACGCGCACGCGAGCCGCGTGGACGGGCTGGAACCGGGTTGGTACCACTACGACGGGCTCGCGCACGCGCTGGAGCCCATCGGGGTGACGTGGGGGCCGGACGAGATGGCCGCGGCGGCCGGCGACCAGGACTGGGTCGGACGGGCGCCGGTGGTGCTCGCGTACACCGGGCTCCTCGAACGGACCAGGTGGCGTTACGACACGTCACGTGCCTACCGAGTTGTGCAAATGGATGTAGGCCATCTGTCCCAAACGGCTTATCTGGTTGCTACGGCCCTGGGTTTTGGTATCGGCTTCACCGCAGCATTGCGGGATGAGGCCGTGGAACACGCACTCGGCTGTGACGCTTATCACGAAGTTGTACTCGGGATGAGCGCGCTGGGCCCATTACCCGAATGAGCGCAATAGCGGATCGCATTGAGCCGTGCGGGGGACTTCTTGTGAACCTGCCCCACGAACGCTCGGTAACGGCTTAGGCTCCCCGCTGCCCCCGTAGCCCAACCGGTAGAGGCAGGCTCCTTAAAAGAGTCACAGTACGGGTTCGAATCCCGTCGGGGGCACGTTCTGCGCCGCTCACACTTCACCCATCTGCCGGGTGAACACGAACGCGCGCGCCGTGTCGGTCACGCACCAGAATCACCGGAACGGACCCGCGAGTCGTCTCGGGAGTGAACGTCACCACCGGAATGGACGACTCGCGGGCACGCCGACCCGACGTCACCCCTGGGAGCGCACCCAGTCGGTGACGACCTCGTCCAGCACGGCCAGCGGCAGCGGCCCGCCGGCCAGCACCAGGTCGTGGAACGCGCGGATGTCGAAGCGGTCGCCCAGCGCCTCGCGGGCCGCCGCCCGGACGCGCAGGATCTCCAGCCGGCCGACCATGTAGGCCAGCGCCTGGCCGGGCGCGGCGATGTACCGGTCGACCTCGTTCTCGATCTCCACCAGCGCCAGCGGCGTGTTCGCGCTCAGGTAGTCGACGGCCTGCTGCCTGCTCCAGCCGTGCGCGTGCAGGCCGGTGTCGACCACGAGCCGCCCGGCGCGCAGCGAGTCCAGGACCAGCATCCCGAGCCGCGCCACGTCGTCGGAGTACAGGCCCATCTCGTCGGCCAGCCGCTCGGTGTAGAGGCCCCAGCCCTCCAGGTAGGCGGTCACCTGGGCGACGCGGCGCAGCACCGGCAGCCCGGTCGCCTGCTGGGCGAGCGTGATCTGGAAGTGGTGCCCCGGCACGGCCTCGTGGAACGCGATGGCCTCGGCCTGGTAGCGGAACCGCTCCTCCACGCGGTGCGTGTTCGCGTAGTAGGTGCCGGGCCGCAGGCCGTCCAGCGACGGCGGCGCGTAGTACGCGATGGGCGCGCCCGGCGCGTCGGCGGCGGGCACGGGCTCGACCCGGCAGCGCTGCTCGGGCAGCCGGCCGAACCAGCGCGGCGCGGCCTCCTCCGCCCTGGTCACGGCGTCGCGCGCGGCGGTGATCAGCTCGTCCTCGGTCCGCCAGCGCAGCGACTCGTCGGTCCGCATCCGCTCGAACACCTCGGCCACGTCCGACGTGCCGAACACCCGCTCGCCCAGCTCGGCGTACTTGCGGGCCAGCGACTCCATCACGTCGAGGCCGGTCTGGTGCAGCTCCGCGGGCGTGCGGTCGGTGGTCGTGTTGACGCGGACCAGCGCCGCGTAGAGCGCCTCGCCGTCGGGCAGCCAGCGCAGCCCCGCGCGGTCCTCGGGACGGCCCTCGATGCCCGCGACGACGTCCCGGTAGGCCGCGAACGCGGGCCGCACCACGTCGGCCAGCAGGCGGTCCCGCTCGGCCGTGAACGCCCGGCTGCCCGTCGGCGGGGCCAGCGGGTCCTCGTCGGCGGCCAGGTACCGGTCCACGTGCGCCACGGCGGCGTCCACCAGGTGCCGCACCGGCGTGCGACCGGCGGCGGCGCCCGCGACCTGCCGCTCGCCCACGCGCCGCAGGAAGTCCGGGACGGCGGCCAGCCGGTCCAGGTAGGCCCGCTCCGACTCCGGCCCGGACAGCACCGTCATCGGCAGGATGGACAGCAGCTCGCCGGCGGGCGCGAAGAACGAGTCGGTGATCGTGTACTCGACGCCGCGCGCGTCGATCTGGTCCACGATCGCCCCGGCCTGCTGGATGACCACGGCCCGCGTCACGGGGTCGTCGTCGTCCGGCCGGGAGCGCGCCCGGTCGGCGATGTCGACGGCCCGCGCCCGCGCGGCCTCGTGCGACTCGGCCCGGTGGTCGGCCAGCAGGTGGTCGTACCCCGGCACGCCGTAGACCGTCGCGCCCAGCGGTGTCAGGGTGCACATCAGGTCGAGCAGTTCGTCGGCCAACTGAGCCGTCGTGGTCATCGGAACCCCCCTGGGTCGTCGTGGACCAAGATGCTACTTAGCCTAAGAAACGATTTACACCCGGTCCAAATAGGCCAGCACGGCGAGCACCCGCCGGTTGTCGTCCCCGGACAACGGCAGGTCCAACTTGCCGAAGATGTTCGCGATGTGTTTGCCGACCGCTTTCTCGGTGACGAACAGCCGCCCGGCGATCGCGCCGTTGGAACGGCCCTCGGCCATCAGCGAGAGCACTTCCCGCTCGCGCGGCGTCAACGTCGTCAGCGGTCGGTCCCGCGCGCCGCGGGCGAGCAGTTGCGTGATGACCTCGGGGTCCATCGCGGTGCCGCCCGCGGCCACCCGTCGAATGGCGTCGATGAACTGCTTCACGTCCGACACGCGGTCCTTCAGGAGGTAGCCGACCGCGCCGCCGCGGTCGGACAGCAGTTCCCGCGCGTAAAGCTGCTCCACGTACTGCGAGAGGACCAGCACCGGCAATCGCGGCACCCGCTTGCGGGCCTCGATCGCGGCCCGCAACCCCTCGTCGGTGAACGTCGGAGGCAGGCGCACGTCGACCACCGCCACGTCCGGGCGGTGGTCGACGAGGGCCTTGAGTAGGGCGGGACCGGAGTCGACCGCCTCGACGACGTCGAAGTCGTAGGCCTGGAGCAGCCGGATCAGGCCGTCCCGGAGGAGGACGAGGTCTTCACCGAGGACAACGCGCACGGCAGCTCCATGGTCACGATGGTCGGCCCGCCCACCGGGCTCGCGATGCCGAGTGTGCCGTCGAACGCGGCCAGCCTGCGCTCGATCCCGCGCAACCCGCCGCCCTCGCCCGCCACGGCCCCGCCCCGCCCGTCGTCGCCGATCATCAGCGACAGCCGGCCGCCCTCGTGCCGCACCCGCAGCCACGCCGAGGTCGCGCCGCTGTGCTTGGCCGCGTTCGTCAGCGTCTCGGCCACCGCGAAGTAGGCCGCCGACTCGACCGGCGCCTCCGGCCGCCCGGCCAGCTCCACGTCGGCGTCCACGCGCAGCGGGTGGGCCAGCGCCAGCGCGCGCAACGCGCCGTCCAGCCCGCGGTCGGCCAGCACCGGCGGGTGGATGCCGCGCACCAGGTCGCGCAGCTCCGCCAGCGCCACGGTGGACGACTGGCGTGCCTCCGCCAGCAGCTTCAGCGCCGCGTCCGGGTCGTGGGCCAGCAGCTCCTCGGCCATGCCGAGGCTCAGGCCGAGCGCCACCAGCCGCGCCTGCGCGCCGTCGTGCAGGTCCCGTTCGATCCGGCGCAGCTCGGCGGCCTGCGCGTCGACCGTGTCGGCCCGCGAGTCGGCCAGCACCCGCACCCGGTCGGTCAGCGCGGCGGTGGCGCTGGGCGCGAGCAGCCACTTGACGACGGTCGCGTGCAGCCGGGCGAACCGGGGCGTGGACCACCACGCCAGCGCCAGGAACGCGATGCCCAGCAGCGGCGCGAGCACGAAGCTGCCGGGGGTGGTGGCGGTCATCGCGACGTACTCGACGTCGTCGGCGTCGAGCCAGATCAGCGGGACCACGAAGCCGAGCACACCGTTGATCCAGAACGCGACGGGCAGCACGCCGCAGACCACGCCGAGGATCGCGTTCAGCGGCAGGAACGCCAGGTCGCGCCACGTCGCCGGGTCGGTGGCGATGGTGCGGACCCTGGTCATCGGGCCGCGGTTCTCCGGCGCCCGGTGCGGCGCGGGGACCTCCACGCCCAGCACGCGCGACGCCCACCACCGGCAGAGGCCGGTGTAGCGGCGGGCCAGCGCCGTGGCCACGAGCAGCAGCGGCACGCCCAAAGTCACCAGGATCAGCGGGTAGGCCACCAGCTGGAGCGGGATCAGCAGCAGCCCGACGAGGGACAGCGGTGTCCGCGCCAGCCCCAGCGCGGCCTGCGTCAGCCTGGCGCGGGTGGCGCGCACGAGGTCGTGGTCCGTCATGGCCCCGATTCTTCCGGCTGCCCACCGGTGAATCGGTGGGTCTAACCCCCCAATCGACGTCAGAGGACGATCACCGCGCCGTCCTCGACGACCTCCACGCCCGCGCCGGTGACCTCGGCGTGCTCCGGCGACGCCGGGTCGAGCACCGGGTTGGTGTTGTTCAGGTGGGTGTAGATCCGCCGGGTCGCCGGGTGGCGGCGCAGCTCCGGGAGGCTGTGCGCGATCGGCAGGTGGCCCATCGCGGCCTGCCCGCTCGGCCGGCCGGTCGCCGCGCCCATCTCCGACGGGGCGTGGAACGTGCCGTCGAGCAGCACCACGTCCGCCTCCTCGACCAGCGCGTCGAACCCCGGCGGCCAGGACGCCAGGCACGGCGCGTACAGCAGCACGCCGCCCGTGGCCGGGTCGCGGAACCGGTACGCCACCACCCAGTGCCCGTCCGGGCCGGTGGCGTACCGGGGCCGCTTGCCGCTGACCGGGAACGCGGTCACCTCCAGCCCGCCGTCCAGCAGGACCGGCCGCTGCGGCTCCACCGGCCGCCACGCCCACTCCGCGTACGTCGCCAGCACGTCCCTGGTGGGCGTGAGGGCGTCCAGCACGGCCCGCGGCGCGTGCACCCGCAGGCCGGCCGCGCCGCGCAGCACCGCCAGGCCCAGCGTGTGGTCCAGCTCGGCGTCGGTGAGCAGGACGCCGCGGACCGGCGTGTCCCGCGGGCCGGGACCTGGCGCGAGGTCGGGCGTGGCGGCGAGCTGCGCGCCGAGGTCCGGAGAGGTGTTGACCAGCCACCAGCCCACGCCGTCGCCGCTCACGGCCAGCGAGTCCTGCGTGCGCGCGGGCAGCCGACCCGCCCGCACCGCCGCGCACGGCCCGCACGCGCAGTTCCACTGCGGCACACCGCCCCCGGCCGCCGTCCCGAGCACGACCACCCTCACCGCACGACCCTCCGCCGCAGCACGTCCCACCCCGCCGCCACCCTCACCGCACGCTCTCGCACCGCAGCACGTCCCACCCCGCCGCAACCCTCACCGCACGACCGCCCGGTGCTCCACCTCGCCCGGCGCGCCGGCCAGGATCGCGTCCACCAGGCCGCGGTGCGGCGAGAGCGAGCACACCGGATCGGTCGCCGCCGCGTCGCCGGTCAGCTGGAACGCCTGGCACCGGCAACCGCCGAAGTCCACCTCGCGCCGCGCGCAGGTGCGGCACGGGTCGCGCATCCACCCGAAGCCCCGGAACGCCTCGAACGCGGGCGACGTGTGCCAGATGTCGGCCAGCGCCCGGTCCGCGACGTTCTCCACGCCCAACCCGTCGATCACGCCCGCCGCCGGGCACGGCAGCACGTCCCCGTTCGGCGTCACGGTCAGCTGCCGCGCGCCCCACCCGTGCATGCACGGCTTCGGGTGCGCCTCGTGGTAGTCGGCGATCACGTACACGATCTCCATCGCCGACCGCGCCCGCTCCGCCGCCACCACCTCACCGGCCCGCGCCAGTTGCTCCCGCGTCGGCAGCAACGCGGCCCGGTTGCGCAACGCCCAGCCGTAGTACTGGGTGTTGGCCAGCTCCAGCCGGTCCGCGCCCAGGCGCTCCGCCAGCGCGACGATCTCGGCGACGTGGTCCACGTTCAGCCGGTGCAGCACCACGTTCACGGTCAGCGGCAGCCCCGCGTCCCGCACGGCGCGGGCGGCCGTCAGCTTGTGCCCGAACGCCTTCACGCCCGCGATGCGGTTGGCGCCGGCCTCCTGCGCGTCCTGCACGGACAGCTGCACGTGGTCGACACCGGGCAGCCCCGCGAGCCGTTCGGGGGTGAGCCCGAGGCCGCTGGTCACCAGGTTCACGTAGCAGCCGAGCCCGGACGCGTGGCCGACCAGCTCGGGCAGGTCCGCGCGCGCCAGCGGCTCACCGCCGGACAGGTGCACCTGCCACACGCCCAGCGCGCGGGCCTGGTCGAACACCGAGCACCACGCCGCCGTGCCCAGCTCGTCGTCGCGGCCGACCAGGTCGACGGGGTTCGAGCAGTACCCGCACCGCAGCGGGCACCGGTGGGTCAGCTCGGCGAGCAGGCCGAACGGCGCCTCAGCCATCGACTTCCACCACCCGGCGCGCCACCAGCCGGGCCACCAGCTCGGCGACGTCCGCGGGCTCGACGCCGTCGAACTCGTCGGCCAGCCGCCGCGCGATGCCCGCCACGGACGTCCGCCCGTCGCACAGCCCCACCACCGCGGCGGCCGTCTCGTTGAGCACCAGCACGCCCTCCGGGAACAGCACGACGTGACCGGCCCTGGCTTCGTCGTAGGCCGTCTTGACGCCCCGGCGCAGGCGCGGCACGGCGTCGGGCGCGGTCACGACGAGCCGCCAGCGCAGTGGTAGTCGACGGCGTCCAGCAACCCCCGCAGCACGTCGCACTTGAACGCCAGCGCGGCGACCGCCGCCTCCTGCTGCCCGCGCGTCCGGCAGTGGCGCACCACTATGTCCACAGTGGACTTCCCCTCGTCGGCGACGACCCCGAGCCGGGCGGTGAAGTAGGCGAAGCCCTCCTCGGCGATCCACGGGTAGTGCAGGCGCATGTCCGCCAGCCGGCGCGCCATCAGGTCGCGGGAGAACATCTCGGTGAGCCCGGACGCCACCGCCTCCACCCACGGCCGGGTGCGGGCGAACGTCACGTAGGCGTCCACGGCGAACCGGGTGCCCGGCAGCACGTGCCGCTCGTCCAGCACCTCCTCGCGGCTCAGCCCGACCGCCTCGGCCAGCCGCAGCCAGTCCTCCGCGCCGCCCTCGCCCGGCCGGTCGCCGTCGTGCCAGACGATCCGCTCCCGCCACGCGCGGCGGACGTCGACGTCGGGGCAGTTCGACAGGATCGCCGCGTCCTTGCGCGGTATCGCGCGCTGGTAGTACCAGCGGTTGGCGGCCCACAGCCGCAGCTCGTGCGCGGTCAGCCGGCCCTCGTGCAGCCGGAGGTGGAACGGGTGGCGGTCCCAGTAGCGGGGCGCCAGGGCGCGCAGGCGCGCGGTGAACTCGTCCGGGGTCAACGCGTCGGGGGACAACGCCACAGCACTCGGCACGGGGACGGCACCTCTCGGTCCACGCCACGCCCCTCCGGCGCCGGGCCGGAGGGGCACGGCGCCGGAGGGGCACAGCGCACGGGCTAGCTTCGAGCGGCGTAGGCGGTGACTTCCATCGGGGTGTCGACGTCCCGGAAATCGGGCTTCACCCAGGGGCGCTTCTCGGGCTCGGTGGTCATGCGCGACTCCTCGGAGGTGGTGCTTTCCGTGGGGCGGCGGTGACCCACCGTAGCGGCTTCGTCGCCCGCCGCGCCAGAGCGGCACGCGTTCCGCGCTGACCCGATCGGGTCAATTCCGCGCCGGGGGCATCCGCCGCAGCTGCTCCAGCACCACCGGGTCCTGCAGCTGCATCCACTGGATCACCTCGGTGTACGTCGCGCACACCGTCTCCGGCCGCACGCACACCTCGCCCAGGAACCCCTCCACCGCGCGGCTGAACGCGCCGCCCGCCCACTCGTTGAAGTGGTTGCCGATCACCACCGGGGCCCGGTTGCCGTTGAACGCCGCCTGGTACACCGAGCGGTACGTGTCCAGCACGATCCGCGTGTAGTCGCCCGAGTGGTCCGGCTCGTCCTTCGCCCCGTTGAGCGCGTACCAGAGGTTGAAGTCCATCATCACGACCTGCTTGCCCAGCGCGGGCACCCGCACCTCGGGCATCGGGAACTCCCACATCCCGTGCTGCACCGTCGGCCACACCACGCCCAGGCTGACGTGGCTGGTGTCGTAGGCCAGGCCGTGGGCCCTCATCGCCGGGAACGCCTGCTCCCAGACGCCCTCCAGGCACGGCGTCCGGCCGCCGCGGACCGCCGCCGGGTCGAGCTTGAACCCCTGCTGCCGGGCCCGCTCCACGATCTCGAAGAACTGGTCCAGCTCCCGGTCCCACTGCTCGGTGGTCCAGGTGCCGACGTTCGGCTCGTCGCCCTGGCAGAAGTGGCCGTTGTAGTGCGTGCCGATCTCGTGCCCGGCGTCGATGGCGTCGTTGAGGTACCCGATCCGCAGCGCCACGTCCGCCGGGGTGCCGCCGAACCCGATGGACGACTTGCCCGGCCGGTGCCCCGGCCCGGTGTACGTGCCGCCGTCCTGGTTGGCCACCAGGTACACGCCGGACAGCAGCCCGGTGACGTGCGCACCGGACCGCCGCGCGATCGGCATGATCCGGTCCCAGTGCGGCTTGGACGCCGCGCCGTCGAACGAGAACAGCACGAACTGCGGCGGCTTCTCGCCCGGCTGCACCCGCCGCATCCACGGCGGCGGGGTCGCGACGGGCGGCACGGTCGGCGGCGCGGCGGCGGTGCTGGTTGTCGACGTCC